>NZ_JAJPRF010000021.1 GCF_021206925.1 Rhodoflexus caldus
GTTGACCGGAAACAGTTCGGGACTTTTGCCCGGTCGCTGCTTAAAGACTACTTTGCCCATGCACTTATATACTGCTTGCAAAGCAAAGATAATCAATTAATTAGAGGCTATCCAGACTTTTCGGACAGCCTCTTTTGTATATGCCTCTGAATTTGTGATTGGCTTATGAGGCTTCCAACTCTTCTTTTCGCTTTTTCAAAGCTGTAAGTTCATCGCGCAGGCGGGCAGCTTCTATAAAATCCAATTCTCTGGCTGCGCGCTCCATATTTTTTTGTGTTTGTGCAATCAGTTTTTCCAATCCTTTGGCATCCATCATAGCTACAATAGGCTCTGCTGCAATGTTGAAGCTGCCTTCGTCCGGCTCGATGTAAAAGTGTTTCCCTTCTTTGCCCTGTTTTTTCGAGTCGGCTACCTTGGTTTGCTTAATAATTGCCTCCTTAGATTTGCTGACAGTCTTAGGCGTAATGCCGTGTGCTTCATTGTATGCCTGCTGGATGCTTCGCCTGCGATTGGTTTCGTCAATTGCCTGTTGCATGGAATCCGTAATAGTATCGGCATACATGATTACTTTCCCCTCGGCATTGCGTGCAGCTCTGCCAATTGTCTGAATGAGTGAGCGCTGGTTGCGTAGGAAACCTTCCTTGTCTGCATCCATAATGGCAACCAACGATACTTCGGGCAAATCAAGCCCTTCGCGCAGAAGATTGACCCCTATCAGTACATCAAAAACACCCAGCCGCAGCTCGCGCAGAATTTCTACGCGGTCAAGTGCTTTCACTTCCGAGTGAATATAGCGGGTTTTAATCCCCATTCGGCTCAGGTATTTGGTGAGTTCTTCTGCCATTCGTTTGGTAAGCGTTGTTACCAGTACTCTTCCTCCGCGTTTGATGTGTTCATCAACTTCTTCCAGCAAGTTGTCTATCTGATTTTGCGAAGGGCGTACGCTGATTTCAGGGTCTAATAATCCGGTAGGGCGAATAATTTGCTCAACCACTACACCTTCGCAGACTGCCAGCTCATAGTCACCCGGGGTAGCGCTTACATAAATGACCTGATTAATTTTTTCCTCAAATTCATTGAAAGTAAGCGGGCGATTGTCCAGAGCGGAAGGCAGCCTGAAACCATAATCCACCAAAGTAATTTTACGCGAGCGGTCGCCTCCCCACATCGCCCGAATTTGCGGTACGGTAACGTGGCTTTCATCTATCACTATCAGATAGTCATCGGGAAAATAATCTAACAAACAAAAAGGGCGAGTTCCCGGCGGGCGGCGGTCAAAATAGCGCGAATAGTTTTCAATGCCGGAACAGTAGCCGAGTTCGCGCATCATTTCTAAGTCGAACTCAGTTCTTTCCTGAATGCGCTTCGCTTCTATGTACTTATGCTCCGACTCAAAAAATTTGATTTGAGCCACTAAATCATCTTGTATTTCTTTGATAGCTGTTTGCAAAAGGTCTTTACCCGTAACAAACAGATTGGCGGGAAAAATTGTGATTTTGAACTCGTCAGAAATTTTGCTGCCACTTTCGGGGTCAATCCGCTGAATGCTTTCTATCTCATCGCCCCAGAATAAAATTCGGTAAGCGAAGTCCGCATACGCGGGGAATATGTCCACCGTATCACCTTTGACACGAAACGTGCCGCGCTTAAACTGTACCTCCGTGCGATTGTAAAGGATATCTACCAGTTGGAACAACAGGCGATTGCGCGAAATAACCTGCCCTCTGGTAAGTTGAATCAGATGTTTACCAAACTCATAAGGATTGCCTATGCCGTAAATACAAGAAACCGAAGCTACGACAATCACATCATTTCGGCCTGACATCAGGGCAGAAGTAGCGCTAAGACGCAGTTTTTCTATCTCCTCGTTAATAGACAGGTCTTTTTCTATGTAGGTATTGGAGGTCGGAATGTAGGCTTCCGGCTGATAATAGTCGTAATAAGAGATGAAATATTCTACCGCATTATTGGGAAAAAATTGCTTTAACTCCCCGTATAACTGTGCGGCAAGCGTTTTATTGTGGCTCAACACAAGTGTAGGGCGATTGGTTTGGGCAATTACATTGGCAATGGTAAACGTTTTACCCGAGCCCGTAACTCCTAACAGAATTTGTGCCCGCTCGCCGGATTCTATGCCGGCAACTAATTGTTGAATGGCTTTGGGCTGGTCGCCGGTAGGCTCATACTCGGATTTGAGTTGAAATTGCATAGTGCAAATTAAAAGTTTTCACGTTTTTAGGAGCGAAATCTTTGGGATTAAAAATTATTTTATAGATTTGCCGACAACTCAATAACAGAAAATTAAGCAAAAGCGAACGCGAAACTTTCAAATTACCGTTACTATGCTTAGTTTTGTGTGGAATTACAATTAATAAACTTAAGAAAAACACTTACAATCCATGAAAAACGGTTTGAAAAAAGTTACTCTGTTGGCAGCCCTTGCCGTTGGTGCCTTCACTTTTGGCGCTAATGCACAAGACGCTTCTACACCTGAGAAGCAAAGCAGCTTTATTTTAGGGGTACGTACCGGCGTTAACGTGAACGATTTCTCAGTTTCTGGTACAACAAAATCTACTACTGCTCTGGCTGGTGCTCAGGCAACGGTATTTGCAATGTACAATGTAAACAGCTGGGTAGGCATGTCTCTTGAGGCAGGTTTCTCTCAGAGTGGTGCAGCTCGTTTTACTCCTGGTGCAGGTCGTGTAACTGCAACTCCCGGTGGTACTACTACAGTAGTTTCAGGTAACCTGAACGACTACCGCCTGAGCAACGTACAGGCTAACCTGTTGTCTTACTTCAAGCTCCCTGTACTGTCCGTATATGAGCCTAAAGTATTCATTGGCCCTTCTTTTGACTTCAACGTACACGCTACTAACAACGTAGAAGGTTACCGTTTCGGTTCTCCTACCAAGTATCGCGTTGATGCTACTAACCAATTCAAAGCTATGGATATCGGTATGATTATCGGTACCGGTGTTGATTTCGACCTGAAGTGGGCTACTTTGATGCTGGATGCACGCTATCGTCATGGCTTCACTGATATCAACAACGCTTATGGTCAATCTGCAAACTGGATTGGCAACACTGATGGCAGCGGCTATCCTTTGAGCCTTGGCAACCAAGATATTCGTACTCGCGGTTTGAGCTTCCAAGTTGGTTTGGGCTTCAAACTCTAATCTGAGTAATTAAGAATAACTGAAAAGGGGATTGGCTTAGGTCAATCCCCTTTTTAATTTTTATTACCATTTTGCCTATGGGAGTTATACCTTCATGGAAAATCAATGCAGCCCGCTGGATTCGGGCAATTGAGCAGAATGAAATTGTCAGTCGCCGGTTAGCTACTAATCAGGCAATTATTGATGCCATCCTGTCGCTTCAGCCCAAGTCTGTATTAGATATGGGCTGTGGCGAAGGCTGGCTTGTGCGCGCATTGACGGCACATCATATTCAATCGGCAGGAGCGGACGCCGTTGAAGAACTGATAGATTATGCTGCTGCCAAAGGCACGGAGCAATACTTTGTTGCCTCTTATGAAGAAATTTTGCAGGGCAAATTACACGGGCACAGGTTTGATGTGCTTTCATTCAATTTTTCACTTTTTGAACAAGAACTGACAGCCAATATGCTGGCTTTTGCCTCCAATCTCTTGCATGATGAGGGATATATCGTTATACAAACGCTGCACCCAATCAACATGCCACCGGAACAACCGTATGTAAGCCATTGGGAGGAAGACAGCTGGCAAGGATTGAGCACGGGGTTTGACAGCCCGCACCGATGGTATTTTCGCACAATAGCCGATTGGGTGGATGTTATTACCACCGGTGGATTCCAATTGGTAAAAGTAGCTGAGCCTCTGCATCCTCAAACGCAAAGGCCACTTTCACTCATATTGACAGGAAAATATCTTAAACAATAATTGTATATACAACTATTTGTTATACTTTCGCGTATAATCGGTTGGCAGCAATGGCTTGCAGCGAAAAGTCGTACTTTTACTGCATCAATACCAATTCATACAATACATGGATAACATAATGGTGCATATCGGGCGCGACTTGTATCGCACCCTGTTGAGTAATGGCAGACACGAAGTCATCGCCGATGAACCGCCCGAATTTGGCGGAACTGATTTGGGATTCAGCCCCAGTGAGTTGTTGCTTAGCTCTTTAGGGGCATGTACCGGCATCACGCTGCGGATGTATGCCGACCGCAAGGGCTGGCCATTGGAAGAGATAAAAATTTCGCTCAGTTTTGATTACGACAAGGCAGCAGGAAAGAGTATTATCGGCCGTAACATTGAGCTGACAGGCGAGCTGGACGAAGAACAACGCAATCGGCTGCTGCAAATTGCTAATGCCTGTCCGATTCATAAAACCTTACAAAATCCGATTGAGATTAATACGCAACTCACAAAACTATGAATCAGCAAGTGCTTGGTTTACACCATATTACGGCCATATCGGGCAATGCACAACGCAACTATGACTTTTATACGAAGGTTATGGGGCTGCGTTTCGTCAAAAAAACAGTCAATTTTGACGACCCTTTTACCTACCATTTCTACTATGGCAATTACGATGCTTCGCCCGGTACTATCCTGACGTTTTTCCCATGGTCGGGCATCAGCAAAGGCAAGCGCGGTGTAGGGACTGCCTCTGAGATAGGTTTTGCAGTGCCGGAAGGGAGTTTGGGCTTCTGGAAAGCACGTTTGGAAAAAGCAGGCATCATATTTAACAATCCTGCCAAAAAATTTGGTGAAGAATACCTGACTGCCTTAGACCCCGACGGTCTGAAATTGGAACTTACGGTAGTTAAAACATCCGCCACCGACAGCCGTGTACCTTTTGAAACGCCTGAAATAGACGCTACAAAGGCAATCAGAGGATTTCATAACACAACATTGACATTGCGCAATATCAAACATACGGCAGATGTACTGACAGATATTATGGGTTACAGGTTGTCAGAGCAGCATGTCAATCGCTACCGCTTTGTAACCGATGCCGTGGCTGATGCAGCGGTAATAGACTTGGTGGAAGCGCCCGGGGAAGCGCAAGGCGTAGTGGCAGGAGGTTCTATTCATCATGTGGCGTTTCGCGTAAAAGATGACGCGACGGAAATGGCGCTCCGTGAAAAAATTGCGGCTAAGGGTTTTAATATCACCCCACAAATTGACCGCATGTATTTTCATTCGCTGTATTTCCGCGAGCCGGGAGGCGTACTCTTTGAAATTGCCACCGATAACCCCGGCTTTACGGCAGATGAGCCTTTGGAGGCTTTGGGAACGGCATTGAAACTGCCACCTCAGTATGAGCCGCGTCGTGCGCAGATTGAAACCGCACTGCCCCAACTGATTCTCTGATTATTGCACCAGATAAGGCGCTTCCATCAGTTGATTGCCTTGTGGTGTATGCAGGGCATAGGTAAAGCCTTTTTGCAGCGCATAAGCCCCTGTTTGTCCTTGCAGGTTGATGGCAAGAAAACCCGCCTGAATGTCTTTATAGTTAGGGTTCTTTTGTATGAGGCGCTCTACGGCAAGTTTACAGGCTTGCTCGGGCGTATTTCCTTGCCGCATTAATTCCACAATCAGGTGAGCAGCAGCAATGCGCACAATGGATTCGCCAAGCCCTGTGGCTGTGGCAGCGCCAACGTCCCCATCTACGAAAAGTCCGCCGCCGACAATGGGCGAATCACCGACGCGCCCGTGCATTTTATAGGCCAAACCGCTGGTAGTACATGCGCCTGCCAATTTGCCGCTGTTGTCTAACGCCAGCATACCGATAGTATCGTGGTTTTCGGCATTGATGCGGGGCTTGTATTCTTTCTTTTCCAACCATTTTTCCCACGCAGCTTTGGCTTGGTCGGTCAGCAGGTTTTCCTTTTTGAAACCGTTATCAAGGGCAAATTGCAGTGCACCTTCGCCAACCAGCAGCCAGTGAGGGGTTTTGTCCATTACCAATCTGGCAACGGAAATGGGGTGCATGATGTGTTCTAAGCAGGCGACAGCTCCGCAGCGGCTGTTATGATCCATAATGGCGGCATCCAGCGTTACGCGCCCGTCGCGGTCGGGCAGGCCGCCGTAGCCGACGCTATCTACCTTGGGGTCTGCCTCCGTGATGCGCACTCCGGCCTCCACAGCGTCCAGCGCAGAGCCGTTATTACCTAAAAGTTTCCAAGCTTCGGCATTGGCCGGCAATCCGTGGTCCCAAGTGGAAATTACGACAGGCTTAATAACAGCCGAAGTGTTTTGTTTGGCTTCCCGATTATCGGTCGTACAGCCTGTACCTATGGCTACACTGCTCAGAGCGGTCAGTTGCAGAAAATTACGGCGGCGCATAAATCAGTCATTTTGCGCCAAAATAAGCATTTATTTATTCTCCCACGTGGTGTCAATGATGCGTGCACGGCTTTTGCCCGGCTTTATCCGAAAATTTTTCCATTTAAACAGTTTCATGGGTTGTGAAATAGCCAGAAAAGCACCGCCGATAATGGCTGACTCGCGTTGGTCGTACATGCGCGTAGGAATCAAGTCGGCAACGGCTGCCGCAAAAAGAAACCCACAGCCAACAAAAACTGCCTGATTGGAAAGCATGGGAATGTGTTTCCTTGGGAAATGAAATGATTGAAAATCGCGCAGGGGGATAGCCTGTTTGCTTTGCACCAAATAAACGGCAGTGTCTTTTTCCCATATTTCACCGATGTAATCGCGCGTTTTTCTTTTTTCTCCGACTAATTTGAAGTAAATTTCACTTCCTTCCGGCAGGCGAATGCGCTTAGCGCTGTATCGGTCGAGCATAATGTACTTACCCGACACAGTGCCGAGTTTTTGTGCAGCCACAGGCAGCGCCAATCCTGCCAACCCAATGGTTAAAACAATCCTGCCAATCAACAGCTTTAATTGTGATGAGAGCTTCATAGGTCAAAAATAAATGAAAACCCAATACGGGCTATGCGAAAACTAATCTTCATTTTCTTGTACGTAGGGATGGCTGCTACTGTTCAGGGGCAATATGCCCTGATTGGCGATGCAGCCTACATGAATAACGACTGCATCCAACTTACGCCCGATGTTGCTTACAGCGAAGGCATAGCCTATTACAAAACCCGCCTGAACTTGCAAAATTTCTTTCAGGTTGATTTTGACATTTACTTAGGCAATAAAGATGAGGGCGCAGACGGCATTACTTTCGTGATACACAACGACAGGCGCGGATTTGAGGCGTTCGGCACTTGGGGCGAGTGCATGGGCTATGGCAGGTGGAGTAAGAACTACCGCGCAGGGGCTTACATTGCCCCATCCGTTGCCGTAGAGTTTGATACCTATGAGAATTGGCGACAAAACGACCCGCCGCACGACCATGTGGCCTATTTAGAAGACGGCACGAATTATCACGAAACCTACTGGCACGATAATAACCTTGAATTTAATTTGGAAGATGACATGCTGCACAGTTTCAGCTTCCGATGGGAGCCTGATAAGCAGCGGATTACAGTTTGGTTAGACGGCGAAATCGTACATCAAGGCATCCGCGACCTGATTAACGGCGTTTTCGGCGGAGAAACCCGCGTTATCTGGGGTTTTACTGCCTCCACAGGGCGCGCCAGCAACCTGCAATACTTCTGCCTGCGAAATTTGGCGTTAAAGGATTAATGATAAACAAATTCCCCGTAGGGGCTGCGAACCGTTACCTGCGCTTTTTCGGCGGCTTCTACGCGACCGATGATTTGTGCCTGAATACCAAATGATTGTGAAATTTGGATGACGGTTTCGGCGAACTGTTCCGGCAGGTAGAGTTCCATGCGATGCCCCATGTTGAACACGCGGTACATTTCGCGCCAATCCGTACCGCTTTCCTGTTGAATCAGTCGGAAAAGCGGCGGACATTCAAAAAGGTTGTCTTTGATAACGTGCAGTCGGTCAATAAAGTGCAGCACTTTGGTTTGTGCGCCGCCGCTGCAGTGTACCATGCCGTTGATGTGCGGGCGCAATTCGGCCAGCACTTGGCTGATAACGGGCGCATAGGTGCGGGTAGGGGAGAGCACCAACTGCCCAATGTTCACGGGCACATCTTCAAAGCACTCAATTAGGCTGCGGCTGCCGCTGTAAATCAGGTCGGCAGGGACTTGCGGGTCGTAGCTTTCAGGGTATTTTTCAGCCAGCAGTTTGTGGAAAACATCGTGGCGGGCAGAGGTCAGTCCGTTGCTGCCCATGCCGCCGTTGTAGCGGTCTTCGTAGGTTGCCTGCCCAAAAGAGGCAAGCCCGACGATAACGTCTCCGGCTCGGATGCGGTCGTTGCTGATAACATCGCTGCGCTTCATGCGGGCGGTAACGGTGCTGTCCACAATGATGGTGCGCACAAGGTCGCCCACGTCTGCCGTTTCGCCGCCGGTGCTGTAAATGCCGATGCCGTGGCTGCGCAGCATTTCCAATACTTCTTCCGTGCCGTTGATAATGGCGGCGATAACTTCGCCCGGCACCAAGTATTTGTTTCTGCCAATGGTAGAGGAAAGCAGGATGTTATCCGTTGCGCCTACGCAAAGCAGGTCGTCTAAGTTCATCACAATGGCGTCTTGCGCAATGCCTTTCCATACCGAAAGGTCGCCCGTTTCGCGCCAATAGACATAGGCAAGCGAAGACTTGGTGCCTGCGCCGTCGGCGTGCATAATGTTACACCATGCCGGGTCGCCACCCAACAGGTCGGGGATGATTTTGCAAAAGGCTTTCGGATATAAGCCCTTGTCTATCAGTTTGATAGCATTGTGCACATCTTCTTTGCCCGAAGAGACACCGCGCATGGCGTAACGGTCTTGCATGAATAAATTGCTTGGCTGTACTGTTATAAATCCAGTGTATATACAAGATTCTTTGTGCACTTTGCGTCAAACCTTTGCGCTCTTTGTGGTACAAAGGTAAACCGCAATGTGCGCTGAGTGTCAAACACAAAGGACACAGAGACTCATTTGCTAAACTTAATTTTAGCCACTATTTCATGTTGTGGAAAACGGCGGTAACGTCGTCTTCCTGTTCAAATTTGTCCACAAGTTCTAAAATTTCTTCTGCCTGTTCGTCGGTAACTTCGGCGTAAGAGGTCGGGATGCGCTGCAATTCTGCCTTGATGATAGGGATGTTGCGCTCTTCTAAGGCTTTTTGCATGGCACCAAAGTCGGTAAATGAGGTTTGCACAATGATTTTGCCGTCATGTTCGTACACTTCTTCGGCGCCGAAGTCAATCAGTTCCAACTCCAATTCTTCCAGATTCAGCCCTTCGGCATTCAATTCAAAAATGCCTTTGCGCTGGAAAATGAAGTCTAACGAACCTGTTTTGCCCAATGAGCCGCCCGAACGGTTGAAGTGCATACGTACCATTGCCACGGTGCGAGTAGGGTTGTCGGTAGCAGTTTCTACGACAATTGCCACACCGTGCGGGCCGTAGCCTTCATATACTACCTCTTCAAAGTTGCCTTCGTCCTTAGAAGAAGCCCGTTTAATGGCCGCTTCTATGCGGTCTTTGGGCATGTTGGCGTTTTTGGCGTTCTGAATAATCAGGCGCAACTTAGTATTAATTTCAGGGTCGGGGCCGCCGGCTTTTACCGCCATCGCGATTTCGCGTCCGTAGCGCGTAAATGTTTTGGACATCCAGTCCCAGCGTTTTTCCTTTTTGCCTCTTCGGGCTTCAAATGCTCTTCCCATGATGTTATATTGCGTTGTGTGATTTGGCGTATATGCGTGTATTTAAGGTGCAAAAGTAATAAAGGCTTACTGTTTACCCAGTTTTTGAATTTCCGATGCCGTAAGCCCTGTAACCTCACTGATTTCGGCAGGTGTGAAGCCTTTGGCTAACATGCGTAGGGCAACAATCTTTATACCCTCTTGTAAGCCCTCTTCCCGTGCCGTGTCTAAACTGTTTTTTACATCGCGGTAATATTTGAGACTGTCCTCATAGGCTTCGCGTTCTTCGGGGTTGAAGCGGGCAATTTCGGCAGCTTCAAACAGTCGGTCAAATACTTTATCCTGCAAACGCTGCGGGCGGTTTTGCAGTTCTGCCAAATGCCGCAAGAGGTAAAACCATTTGTCTTCCAAGGTTTCCAATTCTTCTTCCGTTTTTCGGAAGTTGGGCATTTGCAAATAAACAAAAGTCAGTTTGTCGTAGAACACCGTTTTTTGTTCGGTATCCATGAGTTTGACCTGTACTTTGACTTTGTCGCGGTCTTCGTCGTCAAAACAGAAGTCCAGCACGGCGACGGTATAAACGGCTTTCAATTCGTAATTCCAATCGCCTTGCTGTGCCTGTTCCTGAATGGGAAAAGTAGCGTAGAACAGTGTTCTGTCCTTAAAAAAGGACTGCTTGGCTTTTTGCAGTTCTACGATAAACTTTTCGCCGCGTTCATTTTCGCAGTACAGGTCATAAATGACTTTACGGTCAAGGTCGGTTTGCCCCAGATGCTCGGTGCGCAGGTAGTTAATCACACTAATCTGATTATCAGGCAGAATCTGGTTTAGGAAACTGATGAGCAATTCTTTGTTCTGTTCATTGCCAAACAGTTTCTTAAAACCAAAATCCGTGAAGGGGTTCAAATAGCGTGCCATCGCTGCTTGGGGGATTACAACTTCTCAAATACGCGGGCAAACGAAACGGCATGTCCGATTTCATCGCGCAGAGCGGCAATAGGCACGCGGCGTTGCGCGGCTGTGTCGCGGTCGCGGATGGTTACGGTGTCATCTTCCAGCGTTTGGTGGTCAACAGCGATACAGAACGGCGTACCAATCAAATCCTGACGGGTATAGCGCTTACCGATGCTGTCTTTTTCTTCGTACACTACGCGGAAGTCGGTTTTCAGGGCTTTGTAAATCTGCTCTGCTTTTTCGGGCAGCCCGTCTTTTTTGGTCAGCGGGAATATTGCCGCCTTCACGGGCGCAATGGCAGGATGCAGTTTGAGGAAGGTGCGCTCTTTGCGGTTTTCACCTTCGCCCGTTACCTCTTCGGTGTAGGCATTGCAGAGGTGCATGAGGAAAATGCGGTCGGCACCTACCGAAGTTTCAACTACATAGGGGATGTAGTTTTGGTTGATTTCGTTGTCAAAATACTGCTGTTTCTTTTTGGAAAGCTCCTGATGGTTACGCAGGTCAAAGTCGGTACGGCTGTGGATGCCCTCAATTTCTTTGAAACCGAAGGGGAATTGGAACTCAATATCCAGCGCAGCGTTGGCATAGTGCGCCAATTTTTCGTGGTCGTGGTATTTCAGCTTGCTTTCCGGAATGCCAAGGGCTTTGTGCCACTTCATGCGCATTTCCTTCCAGAAGTTATACCATTCCATCTCCGTGCCCGGGCGCACGAAAAACTGCATTTCCATTTGCTCAAATTCGCGCATACGGAAAATGAACTGACGCGCAACAATCTCATTGCGGAAAGCCTTGCCGATTTGCGCAATGCCGAACGGGATTTTCATGCGTCCTGTTTTTTGCACGTTCAGGAAGTTTACAAAAATACCCTGTGCGGTTTCGGGGCGCAGGTAAATGGTGTTGGCTTCATCGGCTACCGAACCGATTTGGGTAGAGAACATGAGGTTAAACTGACGTACCTCTGTCCAGTTGGCAGTGCCCGAAATGGGGCATTTAATGCCTTCGTCGGTGATGAATCGGTGCAGCCCCGCGAAGTCTTCGGCAGCCAGCAGGCGGTTCATTTCGTCCAGAACGGCCTGTGCTTTGTCGGCTTTGCCTTCGGCAGCCAACTGGTCGGCGTATCCTTCAATGAGGTGGTCTACGCGGTAGCGCTTTTTGGAGTCCTTGTTGTCAATCATGGGGTCGTTGAAGCTGGCCACGTGCCCGGAGGCTACCCATGTGCTGGGGTGCATGAAGATGGCCGCATCAATGCCCACAATATTTTCATGGATTTGCGTCATGGTTTTCCACCACAACTGTTTGAGGTTGTTTTTCAGTTCTACGCCGTTTTGTCCGTAGTCATAAACAGCCTGAAGTCCGTCGTAAATTTCGCTGGACGGAAAAACAAATCCGTATTCTTTGGCGTGTGCGATTATCTTTGGAAAAACGCCTGCATTTTCTATAGACATAGTGTTGATTGCCTGTAAATTAGGTCTTATGCTTGATTTTCAGGCAGCAAAGTTAGCAGAAAAATGCAGGATTCGTTTTAGACAGTTTGCATTTGGAAAATTTCTCCCAATTTGGCAATGGTGTAGTCAATCTCTTCCTTGGTGTTATACTTGCTGAAAGAGAAGCGCACGTTGCCTCTGCCTGCCGTATTGGGCAAGGCGGCGAGCACATGAGAACCTACGCTGCTGCCACTTGAACAGGCACTGCCACCCGAAGCCGAGATGCGATGGATATCCAAGTTGAACAACAGCATATCGTTAGCCTCTGATGGCGGAAAGCTGACATTCAATACAGTGTAAAGGCTGTTATCAACATCTCCCGAAGTACCATTGAATTGTACGTCATCAAAAGTAGCTTTCAGGCGCTCTATCATGTAGGCTTTCAGCCCCTTAATGTAGCTGGCGTACTCATCTAATTGCTTATAGGTGAGTTCTATGGCTTTTGCCATACCTACAATGCCGTACACGTTTTCAGTGCCGCCGCGCATGTTGCGCTCCTGTGCGCCGCCTGTAACAAACGGATGGATTTTTTTGTCATTGCGTACATACAGGAAGCCGACTCCTTTGGGGCCGTGAAATTTGTGTGGCGCGCCTACAATGCTGTGTACTTTAATTTTCTGCAAATCAATGCGATAGTGCCCTACGGTCTGTACGGTGTCGGAATGAAAGAATGCGCCGTATTGTTCGCACAACTCGCCGACTGTTTCAATCGGCAAAATGTTGCCGATTTCATTATTGCCGTGCATGAGCGATACCAAGCTGTTGGGATTGGCTTGCAGCAGTTCTTCCAGATGGTTTAAATCTATGTTGCCTTGTGCATCGTGCCTTACAATGCTTAGGCGAACCACATTTTGTTTGGCCAACTCTTCCAGCGTATGTAAAACCGCATGGTGTTCCAATCGGCTGGTAATGGCATGTTGGATACCATGCGTTTGAATAGCGCAACGAATGGCAGTATTGTCAGACTCTGTGCCACCGGACGTAAAAAATATTTCGGAAGGCGAAGTATTGAACGTAAGAGCAATTTTTTTGCGCGCCTGTTCAATGGCTGCGCGTACCTTGCTCCCATGTGAATGGATGGAAGACGGGTTGCCGAAATGCTCCAACATAAATGTTGTCATGGCTTCATATACTTCACGGTCTAACGGCGTGGTGGCGGCATTGTCTAAGTAAACATGCATCTTTCAAAATATTTTAGTTGGCTTTATAGGCGATAAATTCTTTGATGTCGCTGATGATTTTGTTAGCAAGAAAATCGGCAGTCGCCTGCGATTCCGACTCGGCATAAATGCGAATGATAGGCTCTGTATTGGATTTGCGCAAATGCACCCATTCGCGGTCAAATTCAATCTTCACTCCGTCAATCAAGTTGATGGGCTGCTTGCTGTATCGCTCTTGTACTTTGGCAAGGATGGCATCTACATTGATTCCATTGTTGAGTTCTATCTTATTTTTTGAAATGTGATAGTTTGGATAGGTAGCCCTTAACATTTTGGCAGATTTGCCGAATTTGGCCAAGTGTGTCAGGAAAAGGGCAATGCCTACGAGTGCATCTCTGCCATAGTGAAGTTCGGGATAGATAACCCCCCCGTTTCCTTCGCCTCCGATAATGGCGTTGTGCGCCTTCATGGCTGCAACTACGTTTACTTCGCCAACGGCTGCTGCAAAATACTGTCCTCCCCTTTTTTGGGTGATATCGCGCAGGGCACGAGTAGAGGAGAGGTTGGAAACCGTATTTCCGCCTCCGTTTTGGCTCAGCACGTAGTCTGCTACTGCTACCAGCGTGTATTCTTCGCCAAAAGGTGTACCGTCTTCGCAAATAAGCGCCAACCTGTCCACGTCGGGGTCTACTACGATTCCAAGGTCGTAGTTCCCTGCTTCTAATTTGTTGCAAATGTGTGTCAGGTTTTCGGGCAGTGGTTCGGGGTTATGCGGAAACATGCCGTTGGGTTCGCAATAGAGTTTTTCTATTTTTTGAACACCCAATGCTTCCAATAACATGGGGACGGCAATACCGCCGGTAGAATTAACGCCATCTACCACAATTTCAAAGTTGGCGGCTGCTATGGCTGCTTTGTCCACCAAAGGCAAAGCCACAATTTTTTCTATGTGTTTTTGCAGGTATGTATGGTTCAGCGTGTAGCTGCCCAAACTGCCCGCGCGTGCATAGTCAATATTGTTGTTTTCGGCAATTGCCAGCACCTCTGTACCGTCTTCCGATGAAATAAATTCACCTTTGCTGTTTAACAGTTTCAGTGCATTCCAGTTGCCGGGGTTGTGGCTAGCTGTGATAATCATGCCTCCGCCTGCCTGTTCCTCCTGAACGGCAATTTCTACCGTAGGCGTTGTGGACAGTCCTAAATCTATTACATCTATACCCAGACTTTGCAAGGTAGAAACGACTAATCGGTTAATCATTTCTCCTGAGGTACGTGCATCTCTGCCCACTACTACTTTGTGTTCCGTGGAGTGCTTCATTACCCAAGTGCCAAATGCAGCAGTGTAGCGAACTACGTCCGGTGGGGTCAGCGATTCTCCCGCTCTACCGCCTACAATTCCTCTGATTCCCGATATTGATTTTATAAGTGCCAATTCTTTCTTCAATTTTGAAACACAAAATTAGCGGTTTTTTGCTATGGAATGGGCTGAAATATTTCGGGGAATAATAGGATTTTTACAATAGCGGCGGCTCTTCAAATTCCGGCAGTGCATCTATGGCACGCGGTGTATCTAAGAAGAAACCTGCCTTAATGCGGTCGCAAGGATACCCGAACAGGCATTTGTCTTTGATAAGTCTTGCCACTTCTTCGGGCACCATGGTTTCCCAGCCCTCTTGTGCCTGTTTAATCATTGCCAATACGTGGTCGGAAATGATATGCAGGTTCTTCAAATTCGCATTTTTGATGTCGCGGATGCGCTGGTTAGCCATCAGGTGTGTAAACAAATGGCGTTGCGATTCGGCGAGTTGGAAGTTTTCGCAGGTATGCAGCACCTTGGTTTCCTGATTCAGGAAGGGGTACACGTAGAGTCGTACATTCTTTTTGAACAGTGTACTGAATGCTTCCAAAATTCCTCCCGGCAATTGCTCATACAAACTTTCGTCAAAAATGTTTTGCAGGTTGTAGATGCCCAAAATAACACCTATTTGCTGCTTGGTTTGTGTTGCCAGATAGCCAACCAATCGGTGGTAGCGCTGATAATTGGAAATCAGTACGGTAAGTCCTTGGGAGCAAAGAATATCTACGCGGTCGAGAAAGTCTTTTTCGTCAATATCGGGGTCGGCTGCCTTTAAATCTTGCAGGGTCAGTTCGGCTATTTTCAGGGTGTTGTCGGGTTGTACGCCCTGTTCGTGGATGAACATCTGATAGCCCGTTTCGAGCATGTCCATATTGACGTGCGTCAGCGGGCGGAAGCGGCCGCGCAGTACAAGGACGTTTTTCTTGTAAAATGCTTCGGAGGCTTGCAGCACGTTGCCGTCGGGGCCGAAAAGCGCTGCTTCGGTCAGTCCGTGCTGCACCAATTGCAGACTCAGCAGGCGGTTGTCCACGTGCTTGAAGTTAGGCCCTGTCAGGCGGAACATATCTACCTCTATGCGGTCGCGGTGCAGGTTGTCCATCAACGACTTAACCATTGCTTCGGGGTCGTCGTGCAGGTAAAAGCAGGCATACAGCAGATTTACGCCAATAATGCCCAAGGCTTGCTGTTGCAGCAAAGCGTCGTTATCGTGCATTTTTACATGGATGACGGCATCGTTAGGGGTGCTGCGCGGTGAGAGTTGGAATCTTACACCAATCCAGCCGTGTCCTTGGTTGCTTTTCTGGTAGTTGAGCGCTTCAACAGTATTGGCAAATACAAAAAAGTTAGTGTGGTCGCCGCGTTTTTTGTCGAGACGCTCCACTAACAAATTGTACTCATGTGTAAACATTTTATTCAGTCGCGACTCGCACACATAGCGCCTGTCTTCGCCGTAAATGGCATTACTGAAAGTCATATCGTATGCCGACATGGTTTTGGCAATAGTGCCCGAAGCTCCGCCCGCTTTAAAGAAAATGGAGGCCACTTCCTGCCCTGCGCCAATTTCGGCAAATGAGCCGTAAATACGCCTGTCTAAATTGATTTTCAGCGCTTTCTGGCGCGTTCCCAACAAGGTTTCGTCAATCATGTGTATTTATAGTCTTTGGAACTATGGTAAGTGTTGCTGTGTTATTTTTGCAATTAAGTTGCACCAAGGGTGAATCAAAAAAAAGTGGCAACGCTGTAGTTGCGGCTTAAAATTACACCCTTTTGCCGACATAGCGGCAGGCAACAGTATAACTTTACAGCCGTTTAATTATTAACGTTCCATTGTCCAAACCATTATTTCACCATGAAAAAATTTATTCCGGTGCTTTTGCTGGCAGTTTTTACGGTTTGGGGGTGTGATACACCCCAGCCTGCGGTCAGCAATCAAATTGCACTCAATTTAGCTATGCAGTTTGACGGGCAGCCCTTGGTACTTGCCGACAAGCAGTATCAAAATGCAAATGGCGATTTGTTTACCGTTGAGCGGTTTCAGTTTTATCTGAGCAATGTCAAGTTTAAAAATTCTATCACACGCGATTCGTTTGCTGTGCCCAACAGCTATCATTTGGTGGTGCGCAAAGAAAATACTCATTTGTTTGAATTACCTTTTGAGGTGCCGGCAGGTAAATACGACATGGTGGAATTTGCCGTTGGGGTAGACCCTAAACGCAACCTCTCAACCGACCAAGTAGGCGACTTAGACCCGTCTAACAACATGGCATGGGATTGGAACACGGGTTACAAATTCGTATTATTGGAAGGCCGCCTGTTTCCTCCTTCAGGCAGCCCGCGCGGGCTTGTATTCCATATAGGCGGCGATGAAAACTACCGCATCATCCGCTTGCCGTTGAGCACTACGATTGACACCCGCAACCGTGCGCAAAACAATATAGCCATAGACGTAGAAGTGAGTGCCATGTTTAATGCACCGAATGTGATTAATCTCAACAGGCAAAGCACCGTGATGATGGGGCCAATTGCGACACAAGTAGCCAACAACTACGCCGCCAATATGTTCCGCATTCGGGCGGTGAATCCTTAGATGACAGGTTGTGCCGAAATACGAAAAACCCGACAGAAGCAAAAAGTTCTGTCGGGTTTTTTTAATCAAATAAACAGTAAGCGGTTGCAAACTTACCTGATGGGACGTTAAGAATTGTC
The DNA here is from genome assembly GCF_021206925.1 of Rhodoflexus caldus. Lineage (NCBI taxonomy): Bacteria > Pseudomonadati > Bacteroidota > Cytophagia > Cytophagales > Thermoflexibacteraceae > Rhodoflexus > Rhodoflexus caldus. The sequence goes on from NZ_JAJPRF010000021.1 coordinate 17,335, forward strand.
AGTTTATTGTATAATTTTTGCAGGTCATACAAAAACCCGACAGATTTTTAAAACCTGTCGGGTTTCAATTGCCTTTCTCAGCAAATTATATAATTTTTTTGCAAATGGCTTGTGCTTCCGTGCAATCAACTGTAAAAGTCATTACAAAGTGCAATCAGCTTGCTGCGGATGACACAATTTTTTGCTGATTTTTAATTCGCAGTCCGCATTCCGAAATTTACCTCTGATTGCTTGATTCATTACGTCAGCATACCGCCGTTCACCTGCAATACCTGCCCGGTGATGTAGCGGGATAAGTCGGAGCCAAGGAATACGGCACAGTCGGCCACTTCCTCGGGAGTGCCGCCGCGCTTCATCGGGATGGCTTCTTTCCAACTTTCCACTACTTTGGGGTCTAACTGCGCGGTCATTTCTGTTTCAATAAAGCCCGGCGCAATGGCATTGCAGCGAATATTGCGTGAACCGAGTTCCAAAGCTACCGATTTGGTAAAGCCGATGATACCGGCTTTGGAAGCCGCATAGTTAGCTTGGCCGGCGTTACCTTTGATGCCTACAACAGAAGTGATATTGATAACAGAGCCGAATTTTTGCTTCATTAGGTGTTTGGTAGCTGCTTTGGTGAGATTAAATACCGATTTGAGGTTGGTATTGATAACTGCATCCCATTGCTCTTCGCTCATGCGCATCAGCAGGCCATCGCGTGTGATACCGGCATTATTGACCAGAATGTCCAAAGTGCCGAAGTCGGCAATGAATTGTGTTATCAGTTGTTCGGCAGCCTGATGGTCGGAGGCATCGGAGCGGTAGCCGATGGCTTTTACGCCCAATGCTTCCAGTTCTTTTTGCAGCGCTTCGCCTTGTGCCACGCTGGAAAGGTAGGTAAAGCCTACGTTGGCACCTTCTTGCGCAAAGCGGATTGCCATAGCGCGTCCGATACCCTTAGAAGCGCCCGTAATCAGCGCATTTTTGCCTTTAAGTAAACCCATAATTTCGCTAAAAATAGAGTGTTTGCAGGTGCGATTTTACGCACGAATTTCGAGAAATCAGCAATTTTTATACAACGGCCAGTAAGTTATTCATCATCAGGCAAATGCCAAACAACGCGTGGGACATTGCGGTTATAGTACAAATAACCGGCTAATGAAAATGAAAAACATGCCCTTTTACAATGAAACAGAACGATTGTTTCACTACGTCAGCACACACAATTTCAATGACCTCGCCGAGCTTTGCGATGACGATTTCGGCATTGTGGATTTAGGCCCGGAAGGCAATAATGTGATGATTCGCACACGTGCCGAATGGGAAAATTGGTTTAAGACGCTATTTGCCCAGTTGGATGCCATGCAGGCAGAAACTTTTACCGACATATTGGACTACAAAGCCCTGCAAGACGGTAATCTTGGCTACTCGGTAGTAGAATTTTGTCAGCACCTGAAAACGGCCGATAAACACGGGCGCTTTTACTGCGTGGTAACTATCATCTGGAAAGCCGTTGGCAGCGGTTGGAAAGAATCAAGATGGCATGTTTCGCTGCTCCGCACCGAGTGGGAATAATTGCTTATTTTGCATTCATGTTACGATGCTTTTTGTTTTTATTCATTGGTAGTGTGCTGCCTTTTTTTGCGGCAGCGCAATCACTACCTGCCGATTGCCGCCAATTGATAGTTGTACAAACCGACGGTTGGCACAAGATAACGGCCACACTGACGCGTTACCAACGTACCGATGAACGCTCCGGATGGGTACAGACAGGCAAACCCTATCGGGTAGCCATTGGCAAAAACGGCATTGCATGGGACGGCAGGCAGCCTTTCAGCCCCAAAGACAAAACAGCGCCTATTAAAAAAGAAGGCGACGGCAGGTCGCCCGCAGGTATTTTCCCATTGCTGTATGCCTATGGCTACGACCAGCCACAGCCCTCATGGGAGTTTCCGTATATGCGTGTAAACGAACAAACGCTCTGCATAGACGACCCTCAGTCGCGTTATTACAATCAGATTATCAGCCGCGACAGTATTGCAAAAGCCGACTGGAAAAGCCATGAAGATATGCGGCGCAAAGATGAACTTTACCGCTTTGGCATTGTTGTAGGCTACAATACACAACCCGTACAGCCGGGCAGCGGCTCTTGCATTTTTATGCACCTCAGCGCCGGAACACCGCAAAATCCGAAAGGTACGGCAGGCTGCACGGCCATGCTGCGCGAGGAAATGCTGCAATTGCTAAACTGGCTGAAAGCAACCCATAAACCCATGCTGGTGCAAATGCCTGTGGCTGAATGGGTTGCCATCAAAAACAACCTGAATATACGTTAGTGAGCTTTTTAAAATCATCAGGAATGCGTTAATTTGAGCATTAACCCAATATCCTCAGATTATTTGCTACCTCAAAAAGCCTTCTTGTTTCTTGCTCTTTGCTGCCTTTGCGTTTTAGGATGTGCTCTGCCCGGCATAGCATACAGCCAAAACTTTGCCGATAGCCTCCACCGTATCTTGCAGCAACAGTTGTCCGATACCACTCGGGTAAATGTACAATTGCGACTTGCCAAGTTTTACTGGTACAGGCAGCCCGACTCTGCCGAATATTATACCAATTTGGCATCAAACCTTGCCCGAAAAATCAATTACAAAAGAGGTGAAGCGCTTGCCTACAACAGCATAGCTGCCATTCGCCTGCTGAACGGTGAAGACCCGAGCGCATTGGAATATTTTTTCAAAGCACTTTCCATCAGGCAGCAACTCAACGATAAACGAGGCATTGCCTCTTGTTTGAGCAATATAGGTTTTGCCTACCTGCAACAAGACAATATTTCGCTGGCGCTGGACTATTTGCACCAAGCACTGGCCATTAATCGCAAATACGGCTACACTGAGGGGTTAGGCTATACGAAGAACAATCTGGGCGAAGCAAAATTTAAATCGCACGAATACGACTCGGCAGCGTGGTATCTCTACGGTGCGCTTGCCATGTGGCAACAGGTTAATAACGACCAAGCGCGGATTATTACCGAAAACAATATCGGTTTTATCCACTTGCACAACAACAACATAGACAGCGCAAGGTATTATTTTGAAAAGGCCATTCGGGTGGCGGAACAACTGCAAGACAAGCGCGCCCGTTCGCGCTCGCTGATAGGCTTGGCAAGCATTGCACAGCAACAAAACCGACAACAAACAGCCATTCAACTTGCTGAAGATGCCTATCAAACCGCTAATCAGATTCATGAAGTGCGCCATGCCATACAGGCCGCCGAGTTACTGGCCAATGCCTACGAACAAATCGGCGATTTGGCCAATGCCATCAAGTACCTGAAAATCGGTGCCACTGCCAACGACGAAGTTCTGCGCATGGAAAAAAACAATAAAGCCCTTGCGCTTTCCTATGAATACGAAAAAAAGGCGGCCGAGAAAGAGTTAGAAAAAGAATTTGCCAATGCCAAAGCCCAGCGCTATGCCATTATGTTATTGGTTGTCTTTCTGATAGCCGTTATTTTAGTAGCCTTCATACTTTGGCAAAGAAGCCAAACAGCAACCCGCAACAATGCTGTTTTGCAGCAAAGCCATCAACAGATTTCGGAGTTGAACGCACAGTTACAGCAAGCGCTTACCACTGCCGAGCAACAATCCCATCGGCTGCAAGCCATAGACCAAACCAAGAATAAACTTTTTGCCATTATCAGCCACGATTTGCAATCGCCTATCAACAGTCTTTATTCCATTCTGCTGATGCTTGACAACAAAGAAATCAAGCCTGCGGAAATGAAAGTACTGCTCAAACATTTGAAAAACAACATTAAAGGACTTTCCGAAACAATGGAAAACCTGTTGGCTTGGGCAAAAGTACAAATGCGCGGTCAGGAAACACAGCTTTCGGAAGAATGTGTAAATGTGCATGAAACCGTACAGTTGCAGTTGCAACTGTTTGCCGAATTGCTGAAACGTAAAAAAATACATGTGAATAATTGCATTCCCGCCGAACTGTCCGTCAGAATAGAACCTGAGCATCTGCGTATCATACTGCGCAACCTGATTGGCAACGCAATTAAGTTTACCCATGCCTTCGGTGAAATTATGCTGTATGCCAAATCAGGCGAAGATCGCAAATCTGCCACCATATTTGTTCAGGATAACGGCATAGGCATAGCCGAAGAAAAACAGGCCACCGTTTTTGGTGATATTGCCCGCCTGCCCCGCCGCGGTACGGCAGGAGAGTCGGGCAGCGGGCTGGGTTTGGCATTTTGCAAAGAACTCGTTGAAAAAAGCGGAGGAACTATCGGCTTCTACTCCGTACAAGGCAAGGGCAGTACATTTTATATCTCCCTGCCATTCGTTTGTACAGCCGCCCCATCGGCAGAGTACCAACAAAGCAGCACGCCCGTGCGACAAAAATCATAGCTTTTCATCAAACAATTTCCTCAAAAGGCTTGTTCTAAGGTAGATGGAATGATACGGAGTAACACGTTTTCCGTAAACTTTCAACAAACTTTAACTATTTAACAACCAGCAGCTTATCGCAGATAAGCCATGTTATCTACCATATACCCGATATGAACGTGAGCAGTTACTCTATCAAAGATTTGGAAAACCTGACCGGTATCAAAGCGCATACCATCAGGATGTGGGAGCAGCGATACGGGATTCTTAAACCGGACCGAACCGATACCAATATAAGGCTGTATGGCGCATCAGAACTGAAAATGATGCTCAATATTGCTTTGCTGAACAATCACGGCATTAAAATATCTAAAATAGCCCAAATGAGCTATGAGGAAATTTGTGCCAAAGTAATGGAAACCATCCATCAGGCAGGCAATTTTGAAAATCAGATTAATGCCCTGACGCTTGCCATGATAGATTTGGACGAGGCACAATTTGAAAAAATCATGGCTACCAACATCCTGCAATACGGATTTGAGAAAACCATGATTAATATCATTTACCCGTTTCTCATCAAAATCGGTACACTTTGGACTACGGATGCCATCAATCCGGCTCAGGAGCACTTTATTACCAACCTGATTCGTCAGAAAATCATTGTTGCCATTGACGGCCAATTTGAACCGCGCCCGAACCAAAAGAAATTCATGCTGTTCCTTCCCGAAGGAGAGTTGCACGAAATCAGCCTGTTATTCAGCTACTACATCATCAAATCGCGCGGCCACAAGGTGATTTATTTGGGACAAAGCACCCCGCTAAGCGATTTGGCACAGGTGTATGACATCCACAAACCCGATTATATTTTAACCATTATCACTTCCGTTCCACCCGAAGACGATGTGCAGTCCTACGTCAATCTGCTTTGCAAGCGCTTCCCTGATGCGCATTTGCTGCTAAGCGGTTATCAGATAGTCGGACAGGACATCCAAACATCGGACAACGCCACCATCATCAATCAGATTAAAGACCTGATTGACCTGATTGACGGGTTGAAGTATGCAACCGCCTAATAGGCAAATACAGGCATAGGCACACCTTTAACCGTTGCTAATTTGATTTTGAACAAATGCCCACTGTTTGGGTATTGTTTCTTTTGGTCTTCGGTTAAGCCAATGGAGGCTGTGGTAATGTATAATTCATCCAATTGCTCGCCGCCAAAAGTACAGGACGTAACGCGCCATGCGCCGGGTGTATGTACTTTCATCAGCGGTTGGCCTGTTGCAGGATTGTAGCGCATAACTCCGCTGCCCTCCCACAGCGCAACCCATATCATGCCTTCCGAATCAATCGCCATGCCGTCGGGGTGCCCCATACTTTGGGGAATGCTGACGGCAACTCTGTTAAATTGGATATCTGCCGTTGCAGCATTGTAGTCATAGGCACGCACCTCGCCGGTGGGGGTATCAATGTAGTACATCCGTGAGGCATCGGCCGTCCAAACAATCCCGTTGGAAATACCTACGCTGTCAATTTTTTTGGTGATTTTACCGTCAGCTTCCAGACAATACAGTGCACCATGTCTGCCTGATGCGTTAATGGCCATCGTACCTGCCCAGAGCCTGCCTTGCGGGTCGCATTTGCCGTCGTTAAACCGATTGTCGGGCTTGTCTTTTTCGGGGGCAGCCAGTAGGCTAAATGTTTGCTTTTCAATATTATAGCGAAAAATGCCGTCTTGCAGCGCAACTACTGCGTTCCCTGTTTTGTCGGGAACGACCGTGCCTATTCTGCGCCCCATGTCGTAGGTTTGCAGGCTGCTGTCGGAGGGGTTAAAAACATGCAGTTTCCCTTTTTCAATATCAATCCACCATAGTTTTTGTTGCTGCCCATACCAGTAAGCCCCTTCACCCAACAATGCCCCTGCCGGCAGTACAACGGCGGCATCTACAACAGGATAGCTTGTTTCCGTATTCATTGCCAAAGCCTCATCAGATTGTTTGCTGTTGTCCGAGGGTGTAGTACAAGCTGCCAATAACCCTGCAAGCAACAGTTGCGTAATAGCATAAAGAAAAGTATATTTTCGCATAGTTGTAACGTAACCTAAACTGAGTTAATCGCATTCAATCTACAAAAATCCGGTGAACATTTTAGAAACAAACCAATTAGTCAAACGCTACGCAGGGCACACAGCCTTACAAGATGTGAGCATTGCTGTTCCGGAAGGTCAGATTTATGGGCTGCTGGGGCCAAATGGTGCAGGAAAAACCTCACTGATTCGGATTATCACGCAAATTACGGCACCCGATGAAGGCACTGTCAGTTTCATGAATGAGCCTTTGGCGCCTGTCCATCATCAGAAAATCGGTTATTTGCCCGAAGAGCGCGGGCTATACCGCAAATCCAAAGTAGGGGAGCAACTGATGTATTTGGCACGCCTTCGCGGCATGAGCGAAAGTGAAGCCCGTCGGCGCATCCGTGCATGGTTAGAGCGGCTCAATCTGATGGATTGGGCTGCCAAGAATGTGGAAGACCTTTCCAAGGGTATGCAACAGAAGGTGCAATTTATTGCTACCGTTGTGCATCAGCCGCCGCTGATTATTTTGGATGAACCTTTCTCGGGTTTTGACCCCGTAAACTCTAACCTCATCCGCGATGAAATTCTGGAATTGCGGCGGCAGGGCAGCACTATCATTTTCTCAACCCACCGCATGGATACCGTAGAAGAACTCTGCGATTATGTGGGCTTAATTAACCGTTCCCGAAAGGTATTGGAAGGCAAAAAAACAGATATCAAGAATGCCTACAAAACCCATACATTTATTGTAGAAACCGATGCGCCCATTGCCCTGACAGAGAACGGCTATGAAGTGTTGCAATCGGAACCGACCGAAGACGGTATCTATCGGCATTTGGTGAAGATTCATCAGGGAACTAACAACGGGCTTTTACAGGCATGTATAGCTCAGTCAAACGTGGTTTCTTTCAGAGAACAGATACCCGATATGCACGAAATTTTTATCCGCGTAGTAGCGGCTCACAGCAACTAAAACCCTGAACCTGACTTATGAACAACATATGGTTGATTGTGCAACGGGAATACCTGATTCGCGTGCGCAAAAAAAGTTTTCTGATAATGTCTATTCTCGGCCCGATTCTGTTTGGGGCTATCATGTTTGTACCTGCGCTGATTACCGTTTTCGTATCGGACGACGAAAAGCGCATTGCAATTGTTGATGAGAGCGGCCTGTTTCGCGACAAGTTTGAAAGCAGTAAATCACTGATTTTCAGTGTGGTTCCTATCAACATAGATGAGGCAAAAACTGCCCTGAAAGAGAAAAAATACGACGGCGTTCTGCTGATTCCCGATATTGACCTCAGTAATCCGCAGGGCTTTACCTATTTTTCGGAAGAGAGTTTAGCACCCATGACCAAGGCTAATTTGGAACGCACCATTCGGCAGGAGATAGAAGAACTCCGCATGATGCGCTCCGGCATTAAACAGGAGCAATTAGATAGCATTCGCGCCAAGGTTGATATTACCACCATTAAAATCGGCGAAGAAGGCGAAAAAGCCAGCAGTTCAGGCGCGGCCATGGTGATTGGCTATGTGGGCGCATTTTTTATTTACATCTTCATTTTCCTTTACGGCTCTCAAATTATGCGGGGAGTAATGGAGGAAAAAACCAACCGCATTATTGAGGTGCTGATTTGCTCGGTTCGCCCCTTTGACCTGATGATGGGCAAAATTATAGGCATCGGAGCAGTTGCGCTCACACAGTTCCTGATATGGGTGGTGCTGAGTTTGGGTATTACAACCGGCGTTTCAATGGCTTTTGGTTTGGATAAAGTGGCAGAAGCCCGTGCAAAAGGCCAAATGGAGCAATTGCAGCAAAACCCTGAAATGGCGAATGCGGTGGAGGTAAGCAATGCAATGGATGCCATTGCTTCCATCAATATGCCTGTTACGATAGCGGCTTTTCTGTTCTTCTTTTTTGCGGGCTATCTGATGTATGGTGCCATGTTTGCCGCTATCGGTGCGGCGGTGGACAATGAAACTGACAGCCAGCAGTTTATGCTGCCTATTACCATCCCGCTGATTTTTGCCATTATTTCACTTTCGGCAGTTATTGCCAATCCTAACGGGCAACTGGCTTTTTGGCTGTCGGTTGTGCCGCTGACTGCTCCCGTAGTAATGATGGCACGTGTACCGTTTACGGGAGCCAATTGGGAGTTATTTCTGTCTATGGGTATTTTGATTGCCTCTTTCATAGGCATGGTTTGGCTGGCAGGCCGCATTTACCGTGTCGGCATCCTTATGTACGGGAAAAAGCCCACTTATAAGGAAATCGGCAAGTGGCTTTTCTACAAGGCATAGGTTTTCTCTGATTTTTGCGCTAAAATAGCACTATGAAAATAGTGCTATTTTTTATTGCTTTTGTATGGTTTTCTGTGCCTTTACAGGCGCAACATACTGCATCGGCCGACAGCAGTACGGCAGTGCAATTGGTGGATTTTGCGGAAAACTTTCTGGGCGTGCCTTATCGGTATGCGGGCAAAACACCCCAAGCATTTGATTGCTCGGGTTTTGTGCAATATGTCTTCAGCCGTTTTGGGGTTTCCATGCCAGCTTCTTCTTCGCTCTACGCCCATTTGGGAAAGGAAATACCGCTTTCAGAAGCACGCCCGGGCGATATTTTGGTTTTTACGGGTACAAATTCTGCCATTCGCAGCCCCGGGCATGTAGGTATTGTTACTGCTTCCGACGGCCAAAATCCGTGTTTTATTCATGCCTCGTCTGCACCCAAGACCTATTGCGTAACCCGTAATTATTTAACTGACGGCCACTATCGCAAGCGTTTTCTGAAAGTAATACGGGTTTTGCCGTAAGCAAAAAAAGAGCTCACATTTCTTTGAAAAAAATGTGAGCTCTCACAGGCAAAAACTTCTAAGGCCGCTGTGTATTTGCGGTGTGCTACATGATATCGCGCAGCACCTGCAAGGCTTCATTCAGGTACACATCTTTTTTCAGCGTACCAATCCACTCCTTGTTTTTGCGGATGCGGGTAGAGTCCAGATTAATTTCGGGTAGGTCTGCTTTGGCGTTGATAAATTCCAAATCGGAATTGAAGCGCAGGTTAGCATCTGCTTTGCGGGCTTCTTCGCGGTCTTTGGCCTGTTGCGCACGGAATTTTTCCAAATTTAAAGACACCTCTGTTTCATCGCGCAGGCGTTTGAGTCGGTTAGCTGTTTGCTCAATCAGCGAGAATTGCGGGTTTTTGGCAACGCGTTCTTTGCTGTTGTTTTTGGCTTTGGCAAACTTGGCTTCATTTTCAATAAGTGCCTTATATTTCAGCGGTGCAATCTCATCGGGAGGCAGCGGATATAATTCCTGTTTCTCTCCTATTTTCAAGTAGCTGTAATTATCGGGCAATACAATGTCTGGTATGACACCTTTCAACTGGTTGGTTGTGCCATTGACGCGATAAAACTTCTGGATGGTAAGCATCAGCGAGCCCAAGGGCTTAACGCTGTTAAATTGCGCAGGCAACATGCGGTCTAAGTCCATAATAGTTTGCACGGTGCCTTTGCCAAAAGTGGAGTTGCTGCCGATAACAATGCCGCGCTTGTAGTCCTGAATAGCCCCTGACAGGATTTCGGAAGCCGATGCGCTGAAAGAATTGACCATCACCACCAGAGGGCCTCCATAAACAACCGAAGGGTCTGTATCTTCCAACACAATGGGCGCTCCCGATTTGGCTTTTACCTGCACCACAGGGCCTTTTTCAATAAACAGGCCGGTCATTTCAATCACGTCTTGCAGCGAGCCGCCGCCGTTGTTGCGTAGGTCTAATACAATGCCTTCTACGCCTTCTGCTTTGAGTTTTTCCAACTCCTTGCGCATATCTTCTCCGCAGTTGCGTCCGCCGCTGTTGCTAAAATCAGCATAGAAGCCGGGCAGGTATATATACCCCATTTTTCGGTTGTTCTTATCGCTGATGATGGAAGATTTTACATAAGCCTCTTCACGAATCACCACGTCGCGAATGATGGGAATAACTTTTACGGTTCCGTCAGGTTTGCGCACAGTCAGGCGCACTTCCGTGCCTTTTTTGCCTTTGATGAGGCGCACAGCATTATCTAAACGCATCGTGGTAACATCCACCGGTTCTCCACCGGCCTGTGCCACTGCCAATATGTAATCTCCGGCGCGCAGCTCGCCTTGTCGCCACGAGGCACTGCCCGGAATAATTTCAACGACTTTAATCAACCCGCCGCGTTCTTGCTGCAATTGTGCGCCAATGCCCTCAAAGCGACCTGAAAAGTCTTCATCAAATCGTTCTTTGGCTTTCGGAGCGTAGTAGTTGGTGTGCGGGTCAAAGGTGGCGGTAATAGCGTTGATGTAGGTAGAAAGCTGCTCGGGTTTTTCAGTTTCTCTCAAACGCTTGAAATATTCTTTAAAGTCTTTGCTGGTGTTGTCGCGGGCATCGCGCTCCAACTCTGCAAGGCTTTTGTTGCGAATGGCTGAGGTATCGTTCGGATTTTTCTTGGCCTGTTCCTGTATGTCGAGCGTGTTGCTCAGGCGCGTCATGGTGTAGTATTTCAGGTATTTTTGCCATTGCAATTTCAGGTCTGCCTCGTCTTTGGCAGGTTTGGTTTTTTCGGGGTCGGTTTGATAGGTTTCGTTCAGGGTGAAATCAAAAGGCTGTGCCAAAATTTCATCGCAGAATTGTTCGGCTTGTGCAATGCGTTTGTTGAGCAACTGATGAGCAAGGTCGTAGAACTGATAGCGACCATTGTTGATTTCATCATCTAATTGTAACTCATAAGCTGCCAGTGTTTGCAAGTCGGTTTGTGTGAAAAATCGTTTATTAAAATCCAACTGGTCAATGAAAATCTTGTACATTTTTTTGGAAAAATCATCATCGATTTTCACGGCTGCATAGTGGCGAGCTTGCAGGCTTTGCATCACTAAGCGCAATAATACCTGTTCACGGTCTAAGTCGTCCCCCGCATTGATACGGTTTGGGCTGTAAGACATGAGCAGTAACAAGCCCGCACAAAGGGTAGCTACTTTCAGCGACTTTTTCATGATACTGATGGGCGTTATTTTCCTCATAGCCCTTATAGATTTAAAGTTAGTGCAATTAACGTAAAAAAAGTGCAAGGATTATGCCCTTGCACTCTTAACATTAACGTAAACTGAAAAGTTTTTGTTGGCTACACGTATTCGGAAGTAGCTTTTGCGGTCAGATACTCGCGGTTGAGTATCGCGATATTGGCCAGAGAAATCTCTTTGGGGCACTCTGCCGCACAGGCTCCTGTGTTGGTACATGCACCGAAACCTTCCTCGTCCATTTTGGCAACCATTTGTTCCACGCGTTTTTTGCGCTCTATCTGTCCTTGCGGCAGCATGGAAAGTTGTGCTACTTTGGCAGATACGAAGAGCATGGCAGAGGCATTTTTGCAGGCAGCCACGCACGCTCCGCAGCCGATACAAGTAGCCGCATTAAATGCCGCATCGGCAACTTCCTTGGAAATCGGAATTTCGTTGGCATCGGGTGCGTTGCCTGTGTTTACGGAGATGTAGCCTCCTGCCTGAATGATACGGTCGAAGGCGCTTCTGTCCACCACCAAGTCTTTCACTACGGGGAAAGCCTTGGCACGCCACGGCTCAACAACGATTGTATCGCCGTCTTTGAACGAGCGCATGTGCAATTGGCAGGTGGTAGTTTGCTCCGGGCCGTGCGGATGGCCGTTGATATACATGCTGCACATACCGCAAATACCCTCGCGGCAGTCGTGGTCAAAAGCAATCGGGTCTTCGCCTTTGAGCAGCAACTCCTCGTTCAATACGTCAAACATTTCCAGAAAAGACATATCGGGCGATACATCTTTCACGTGATAAGTTTTCAGTTCGCCCTTGCTGTTGGCATTTTTTTGCCGCCAAACTTTAAGTGTCAGGTTCATATTTTGAGCGTCTTTTAATCGTTACACAAGGATTTTCTTATTTGTAGCTGCGTTGGGTCAGTTTTACATTTTCAAAGATGAGGTCTTCTTTATGTACAACTGCCTGCTCGTTAGGGCCTTTGTATTCCCATGCAGCCACGTAGGCAAATTTTTCGTCGTTGCGAAGTGCTTCGCCGTCCGGTGTTTGATATTCTTCGCGGAAGTGGCCGCCGCAACTTTCTTCGCGATGCAGCGCATCATCTACCATCAGTTCGCCCAGCTCGAGGAAGTCGGCTACGCGGGTGGCTTTTTCCAAGGTGATGTTTAACTCTTCGTTGCTGCCGCCTACGCGCACGTTTTGCCAGTATTCTTCGCGAAGTTCACGGATTTTTTGCTTTGCACCTTTCAGACCTTCCGCATTGCGCGACATGCCACAGTAATCCCACATAATTTTGCCCAATTCTTTGTGGAACTGGTCAACGGTTTTCTTGCCGTTGATGCTCAATAGGGTGCTGATTTGATGCTTAACGGCTTGTTCGGCTTCGGTGAAGGCAGGGTGGTCGGTGCTGATTTTATCGTTCCAACCGATGTTTGCCAGATAGTCGCCCAGTGTGTACGGAATCACGAAGTAGCCGTCTGCCAAGCCTTGCATCAAGGCGGAAGCACCGAGGCGGTTGGCACCGTGGTCAGAGAAGTTGGCTTCGCCCAGCGCATACAAGCCCGGGATGGTCGTCATCAGGTTGTAATCTACCCACAAGCCGCCCATGGTGTAGTGTACGGCAGGGTAAATACGCATCGGGGTTTTGTACGGGTTTTCACCTGTGATTTTTTCGTACATATCGAACAGGTTGCCGTATTTGGCGCGGATGGTTGCTTCGCTGTCGCGCTTGATGGCATCGGCAAAATCCAGATAAACGGCAAGTTTGGAAGCCCCTACGCCGCGACCTTCGTCGCATACGTATTTTGCGTTGCGGCTGGCCACGTCGCGAGGCACGAGGTTGCCGAAAGACGGATATTTGCGCTCCAAGAAATAATCGCGCTCATCTTCCGGTATTTCATAAGGCGGCCGTGTGTCGCCTGCCTGCTTGGGCACCCATACGCGACCGTCGTTACGCAGCGACTCAGACATCAGCGTCAGCTTGGACTGGTGGTCGCCCGTTACGGGGATACAGGTTGGGTGGATTTGTGTAAAGCAAGGGTTGCCAAACAAAGCACCTTTTTTATGTGCACGCCATGCAGCGGTTGCATTGCTGCCCATTGCGTTGGTGGAAAGGAAGAATACGTTGCCGTAACCGCCCGTACACAGCAATACGGCATGAGCCGAGTGGCGCTCAATTTTACCCGTAATCAGGTTGCGGGTGATGATGCCGCGGGCTTTGCCATCGTGCACCACCAAATCGAGCATTTCGGTACGCGGGTACATTTTTACTTTGCCGGCAGCTATTTGGCGGCTCATGGCGCTGTAAGCACCGAGCAAAAGCTGCTGTCCGGTTTGCCCGCGGGCATAGAACGTACGAGACACCTGCGCACCACCGAAAGAGCGGTTTGCCAGCAAGCCGCCGTATTCACGGGCAAAAGGTACGCCTTGCGCCACGCATTGGTCAATAATGTTTACGCTCACTTCTGCCAAGCGGTAAACGTTGGCTTCGCGCGCGCGATAGTCGCCGCCTTTGATGGTGTCGTAGAAGAGGCGATACACACTGTCGCCGTCGTTTTGATAGTTCTTGGCTGCATTGATACCACCCTGTGCGGCAATGCTGTGCGCACGGCGGGGGCTGTCCTGAAAACAGAAGGCTTTTACGTTGTAGCCCAATTCTGCCAGTGAAGCAGCTGCAGATGCGCCTGCCAAACCTGTACCCACTACGATAACTTCGTATTTGCGCTTGTTGGCAGGGTTTACTAATTTGAGATTGAACTTATGCTTGCTCCACTTTTCGGCTAAGGGGCCTTCCGGTATTTTGGCATCTAATTTCATAATCGGCTGTGGATTTATTGTCTGAATAATTTGTGAATCAAATTTGTTTGCATAATAGGCTGAAAAGCCGCAAGAAAAAATCCTAAGAGTTGCCGGAACCTTAGGATTACATGCTTCGCAGATACATCATCACCGGAATAACGGCATAGCCCAGCGGAATGAGGATGCAAAAAGCCAATCCCAATTTTTGGATGAGCGGGGTGTATTTTACATGGTTCAGTCCCAGCGTTTGGAAAGCACTTTGGAAACCGTGTGACAAATGGAATCCGATAAAGCCCATGCTCAATACGTAAAACGCTACAATTTCAGGGCGTTTAAATGCCTCACTGACAACCAGATAGAGGTCTTTTACTTGAACGCCGTCAATACCTGTTACAGGCATTTGTCCGAATTTCATCTGCCACCAGAAGCCTGCCAAATGGCCTACGATAAACAACAATACGAAACTTCCCAAAAAGCCCATGTTGCGGGAAGCCCACGAAGAGCGGTTTTCTACAATGGCATATTGCACGGGGCGCGCCTGACGGTTTTTAATCGTTAAAATAGTGGATTGGATGATGTGCAGCAGGATAAAGGCAAAGTTGCCAATGGAAATGGTTTGAATAATAGGGCTGGTGGTCATGAATTTAGCATACAGGTTGAATGATTTGCCGCCGTCGTTGGCAAGCAATTGCAGGTTGCCCAACAGGTGAACCACCAAAAACAGACATAAAAACAGGCCTGTAAGCGCTACTACCACCTTACGGCCGATTGTGCTGGTAAGAGTTTTGGTAAACCAGTTCATAGAATAAGCGGGTTTATGCTTGAAAGATGTCCGAATAACTAATGGAATTTCCTCAAAGCTAATCGCAAATGCTTTTTAAAACAATTTGCACGCAAATAAGGCCGTAAAAAAGCAAAAAAATCAGGCTGTCAGCGCGGTATAAGCCGTGTAAATGAGCGCAAGCAGCAGTGGCGGCAAAAACACATCCCGCTCAAATTGCCAGAATCGCAGTTGCCAAAACCGATAGCTCAGGCCGGCACAATAGGCATTGTAGAACAACAAGCAACTGATAATGGTGGCCAGCGGTTGTGCCAAAATGCCTGCATACGGAGCGATGATAACCGCCGCCACAATAAAAATAGTGCCTGTAATGCCGCTGACAATGTGCCATACAACGCGGTTACTGATGGTGAACAAATGCAGATGCATGGCACCGTGCCTTTGCAGCAGCCCGCCCATGCCCAACAATGCCCACAGCAGCGGTTCGGGGAACTGCACGTTGCTGCCGATAAACGCCAATGCCTGCCTGCCTGCTATGCCTGCACCCATCCAAGGCAGCACATACGCCCAATAGGAACGCTGCATTCCTTGCCTTGCAACGCCCATCAATACGCCTAAGTCCTTAGCGGCAAACAATGAAGCCAAACGCGGCAGTTTGCTGTAAAACGGTGCCTGCGAAAAATCGGTAATGATTTGCAAAAGGCGCATACCTGTTGTGAAGGAAGCACTTGTTGCCACAGGCATCATGCGGGCAAAAACGAGTACAGAGATTTGTGCCGTGCCAAAGGCAAACAGCACGCCCAACCCCGAGCGCCATGCAATTTGCCACACTTCGGAGAAGAGTGCTTTGTCAAAAGGCAATCTCTGTCGGGTGTAGGTGCTGCCCAAGTGATGCGCCAGTTGGCGGTTGCGCCATACGCCAACCAGTGCCCAAAATTGATTGGTGGCAATCAGCCCCAGTACGCCACCTTCGGCCAGCAGTACCGCCAAATTGGTAAGCGCCGTGCCAAGTCCTGTCAGAATTTCCCAGCGCCGCAACACCGGCACGTGGTTCAATCCTTCCAGAAATGCTTTGTAGCGGTTGCCCTGCAAATAAACCAGCGAAACCGTTAAAACAACTACCCATGCTGCCCAGCCTTCCTTCGGATTAGCAAGTGTGTTGATAAAAGGTTGCAAATAATAAGTGCCTGCCAAAAGCAATAAACCAAAAGCGGCAAGGCTTAACCACGTGTAGATGCGGCGCATGTTGTTGTAAAGCCGTACGATGCGCTGCTCATCGTTGTGCCCTTTGGCAAGGGCAATGAGGCGTGAAAAAGTAGGGGTAAACCCCAAATCAATGGCAGTTTGCAGGCTAACAATAAACAGCAGCACATTCCAAAGACCTGTTTCTGCCACATCCAAACGGCGCAATGCCAAAGGCAGTACCAGCATGGAAAGCGCTCGAGCCGCAAAACTCCCCCAAGTGGTCAGTGTAGGGGAATTCCATAAAAACAATAGAAACCGTTCCACCAATAATTATTCAGCCGCAAAGAAAGGACAAGGGCGGTGAATTTCAGCGAACATGCTCCGTTCTTTGCGAAGGGTCGGGTGCGCCGGGTGGGAGGATGTAAACTCCGGGCGGAAGGTCTAATTTTGGGAAATCCTTAGGCCACGAGCCTTCGCCATCGTCGCTTTGGTTAGAGTTGCGGCCAAATTTTCGCAAACTTTCGGGATAGGCAGCGGCGCGAGCCCCTCTGCGCAATATGAAAAAAAGAACGGCATAAACGCTCAGAAACAGCAAAATTTTGATGGCTACAAGTATCATGGCGCAAAAAATTCAGGCGGTAACAGGATGAATGCAGGTAATCCAAAATTAACAAATGATTTGCAGAATCAGTTAATTCGCAGGAAGTTTTTACCGTCTTTTAACATTTTGTTACCAACACATGAAAATGAAACCGAACAAAACGCTGCGCAACAGGCTGCTGTTGCCCCTCACGGCTGTTTTCTGCCTCACGCTTGGCGCTTTTATGGGGCGGCAGTGGCGCGCCGATGAAGCCCCGATTACGCCTGCCGTTGTAGCCGAAGCAGCTAAAATCATTGGGTTGGACTTTGCACCCGCCGAGCGCGATTCTATGATTGACGAGTTGGTGCGGGCAAGGGAAAACTACGTGCGCATGAGAACCGCCCCGCTGCCCAATCAGGTCGTTCCGGCATTGGACTTTAACCCGCTGCCCGTGGGCTTCAGCATGGATATGAAGCAACTGCCTTTCAAAGTGTCGCCGCAGGGCAAAGTAACGCTGCCTGCCAATCGCGAAGAACTGGCTTTTTATTCCGTAACACAACTGGCCGAACTCATCCGCACCCGTCAAATCAGTTCGGAAGAGCTGACAAAATTTTTCATTGAGCGGCTGAAAAAATACAATGAAAAACTTTTCTGCGTAGTAACGCTCACCGAAGAACGCGCGCTGGCAGAGGCACGTCAGGCAGACGCGGAAATTAAAGCCGGACGCTACAGAGGTCTCCTGCACGGCATTCCATACGGCGCAAAAGACCTGCTGGCTGCCAAGGGCTACCCGACCACGTGGGGTTCGCCTATCTACAAAAATCAGATGATTGAGCAAGACGCTGCCGTTGTGCGCCGCCTGCGCGAGGCAGGCGCAGTGTTGGCAGCCAAACTTTCCGTCGGCGAATTTGCATGGGGCGATGTGTGGTTTGGTGGCATGACACGCAACCCGTGGAATCTCAATCAGGGCTCGAGCGGCTCCTCGGCGGGGTCGGCATCGGCCGTAGCAGCGGGCTTGCTGCCTTTTGCCATCGGCACGGAAACACTGGGTTCCATCGTTTCGCCTTCGACGGTTTGCGGAACTACCGGCTTGCGCCCGACCTACGGCAGGGTGAGCCGCGACGGCTGCATGGCGCTCTCATGGTCTATGGATAAAATCGGCCCCATTGCCCGCACGGTAGAAGACTGCGCCGTTGTATTCAATGCTATCTATGGCCCCGACGGCAAAGACCAACACGTCCGCAATTTTCCTTTTAACTACGACGGCACACAAGGCATCAAAGGTTTGCGAATCGGCTATGTGAAGGCTGATTTTGAGCGCAATTATCCGTTTAAACAGCAAGATTCGCTTGCCTTGGCAAAAATGCGGGAAATGGGCATAGAACTGATTCCGATGGAGCTGCCCACATTACCCATCCGCGAGCTTTCCATGATTATTAGTTGTGAAGGCAGCGCTGCCTTTGATGAACTGACACGCACCAATATGGACGACCAAATGGTGCGTCAGGTAAAAAATGCTTGGCCGAATGTTTTCCGCGCAGGGCGTTTCATTCCGGCGGTGGAGTATATTCAGGCCAACCGCATCCGCACGCTGCTGATTGAGGAAATGGCGAAGAAGTTGCAAAATATAGACGTTTACGTAGCTCCCTCATGGGCAGGCAGCAACCTCACGCTTACCAACCTGACAGGGCATCCGTCGGTGGTTGTACCCAACGGTTTCCGCAACGGTACGCCCGTAAGTATCACCTTTACGGGGAAACCCTACAGCGAAGGTGCACTGCTGCGAGTAGCAAAGGCCTATCAGGATGCTACGGATTTTCATAAAAAGCATCCTTCGTTGTAGTTCAGATTTTCCTATCTTGCCCGAAAAGTGATTTTTGTTATGAAAACCTTTTCGGAAGAACCTGCCGCGCCGCGCCGCCATTTTTTGAAACGTGCGGCGGCGGCGCTTGCTTTATCATCGCCTTTGGGCAGTTGGGGCGCACGGTTAGCTGCCAAAGACCTGAACAAGGCACTGCTGGCTGCCAACAGCCAATCGGTGGACGATACCGTCCGCGATGAGGAGTTCTGGTATCAGATTAAACAGGCTTTTACCGTTTCGCCTAACATTCTGAATCTGAACAACGGCGGGGTTTCGCCGCACCCGCGGGTAGTACAGGAAGCCGTGGAACGCTACAACCGCCTGTCTAACGAAGCGCCGAGCTACTACATGTGGCGCGTGCTGGATGCGGGTCGCGAGCCGCTACGTGCCCGTTTGGCGGATTTGGCGGGCTGCTCTTCCGAAGAAATCGCCATTCACCGCAACGCCACCGAAGCGCTGGAAACCGTCATTTTCGGCTTGCGGCTGCAAAAAGGCGATGAGGTGGTGCTGGCACGGCAAGATTACCCCAACATGTTGCACGCATGGCGGCAGCGCGAAAAGCGCGAAGGCATCGTGCTGCGCTACGTAAACCTCAATTTGCCGATAGAAAACAAGGAAGAAATTGTGCGGCAATACACGGCTTTATTTACGCCCAAAACCAAAGTTGTGCACATTACGCACATCATCAACTGGTCGGGGCAAACGCTGCCCGTGCGCGAAATTGCCGACATCGCCCGTGCGCGGGGCATTGAAGTCGTGGTGGACGGTGCGCACAGTTTCGGGTTGCTCAACTTCCGCATCCCCGACCTGAACGGCGATTATTTCGGTACAAGCCTGCACAAATGGCTCACCGCACCTTTCGGCAGCGGGATGCTCTACGTGCGCAAAGAAAAAATCCGCAACCTCTACCCCCTTTTCGGTGCGCAAGACCCTGAAAGCGAAGACATTCGCAAGTTTGAAAATTTGGGGACAAGACCTTTTGCCAACGAACAGGCCATCGGGCAAGCCATTGATTTTCATTGGATGATAGGAGCGGAACGCAAGGAAAAAAGATTGCACTACCTCAAAAATTATTGGGCAGAAAAAGTGATAGATTTGCCCAAGGTGCGCCTGCATACTTCCCTCAAACCCGAATTCGGTTGCGCCATCGGCTTGTTTTCCGTTAAAGGCAAAACAGTGGCGGAAGTGGACGGGGCGCTTTTCAACAAATACAAGATACATACAACCGGTATTGAGTGGGAAAATATCAAAGGGGTGCGCGTAACGCCTAATGTCTATACCACCACCCGCGACTTAGACCGCTTAGTGAATGCCATTCGGCAGATAGCGCAAACATGAATCAACCTGAATCAGCGATTACGGAAAAAAATAAAGGCAGTATCGGCAGACGCATCTATCCTTTGCGGGTAGTCGGCTACTGGCTGGCTATTGCCACCATTTTGCTGACCCAATGGCATTACAAGGCTGAAATTTCTACTGTTGCCCTTGTTTTTTGCGGCTGGGCTTTGGTTTATCCGCATTTGGGCTTTTTGTATTACCGTCGGCAGCGCAGCAGCCATGCCGCCGAACAGCACGTACTGCTTGCCGATATGTTTTGGATAGGCTGGATTTCTGCCCTTGTGTTCTATTCCCCTGCCTTGGCAGCACCCTTTGCTATTGCCAACTCAGCCACCAACTTTTCCATGGGCGGCATGAAACTGTTTTTGTTGGGTTTGATAAGCTATGCCCTTGGCGTATTGTCGGCAGGTTTTTTCACCGATTGGGAATACATCGCCGTGGCAGAAAGTTCTTTGATGATTCCCGCATTTGTGTACCTGTTTGCAGGCAGCCACTACATCGGCTTCCTTTCCTATGTGTACGGAACGAGTGCGCGAAAAAGTAAAAAGCACATAGCAGAACAAAATTCGCGCTTGCTGGAACAAACAAGCGAACTGATGGTGCTCAACGAGGAAATTTCGCAACAGGCAGAAGAAATTTCGGCACAGCGGCAAAACATAGAAGAACAAAACCGCCTGCTCAGCCGCCGCAACCGCAATATCAGCGAAAGTATTGCCTATGCCCGCCGCATTCAGCAAGCCATTATGCCGCAGCAAAGCGAAGTCAGGGCTGCATTGCCGCAGTCTTTTGTGTGGTTTAGCCCGAAGGAAGTCGTTTCAGGCGATTTTTACTGGTTTGCACGCACCGAGCAGCAAGTGTTGATTGCGGCTGCCGATTGCACGGGGCACGGCATCCCCGGTGCATTTATGAGCCTGATTGGCAACGATTTGCTGCACGAAATTGTCAGCGTGCGCGGCATCACCCGCCCCGACTTGATTCTGGAAGAACTGCGCTTAGGCATTGGCAAAGTTTTGCGCCAGCATGAAACCCTCAATCAGGACGGCATGGAAATCGGCATTTGTGCGCTTGATATGGCCGACGGTAAACTTTCCGTTGGCAGTGGCAACTTGTATTATGCAGGTTCCGGCATCCCCTTGTACTGTGTCAATCAGGGCAAAGTACAAATCATACGCGCCGATAAAATCCCCATTGGCGGACGCAATCGCTTTGGCGCGATGCAATTTCAACTGCACCAACTGCCCCTGCGCGAAGGCATGAGCTTTTACCTGTTTTCCGACGGCTACACCGACCAATTCGGCGGCAGCAGCAACCGCAAGTTTGGCAGAAAGCGATTGGAACAACTTTTGGCAGAAATTCATTTGCTGCCTATGCCTCAACAAGAAGGTCGCATCAAACAAACCATTGAAGATTGGCGGCAGGCTGCCGACGAGAAACAATTGGATGACATTATTGCCATTGGTGTACAAATCTGAACTTTGGCAACTCTTTTGCCCGATAATGTCTGAGAAAGGATAAACTTGCATTTCTAAAACCCTTTCCCATTGCTTATGTTTGCTTTTTTGCCGATTTCTTTTTTGTTGATTATCAGTAGTTTATTTCATCCGATTCACATCAGCCTGTGTGAGATTAACCACAATACGGCTGCCCGACAAATAGAGATTACTCATAAAATTTTCATTGACGACTTGCAGGATGCGCTGGAAAAGCACTACAAAGTACGCACCCACCTTGCCACCCCCAAAGAACACCCCGATGCCGAAAAATTCATTGAGCAGTATTTGCAAATGCAGTTTCAGTGCAAAATCAACGGGCAGCCGGTGCGCTGGAAGTACATCGGGCGCGAGTACGAGGTAGATGCCTGCTGGATTTATCTGGAAGCCGAACAGATACTGCCCGTGCAGTCGGTAGAAGTCAGAAATGCCGTTTTGTTGGAACTGTTTGACGACCAAGTAAACTTTGTACACATTAAAACAGGCAGCGCCCGCAAAAGCCTGCGCCTGAATGGCGACAATGACAAAGGCACGGTGGCGTTTTAGCAGTTGCAGCGGATTTTATGCCGTTTGCATGTTACCCAATACCCAATCGGAGTATCGTTTTTGGGCGTGCATTGAGTTGCTCAATGGCTTATGAGGCGCAAGTGGTTTGTGAAAAATATTTTGTGCAAAACTTTAAAAATCAATGGTTTAATACTAACGGGTCTTTGAGACCTGTTAGTATTTTATATAATCAATTGACAAGCAGTCAAAGAAATTTAGGCTTACAATCAACGGTTGTTGAATCGCGCTATCACGGCAGGAAAAATCTGATTGAGCCGGAAATCGGCAGACACCATGCCTCCGGACATTCCGATTTGAGGAAAACGGCTGATGCGGATGATTTTATTGGCCTCGAGCAGTTCGCCCGTGAGTTCGCGGAACAAATTGTGCAGGATATGTTCCAGCTCTTCCGACGTATCGGGGAGTGGGATTTGTTGGGCTGCTGCTTGCATCTCTTCCCATAGGTACGGGTCGCCGCGCAGCCCCCATCTTGCGGGCTTGACGAACAGGTCGGTAACAGATACAGGTTGGTTCATGGCTCAGGAAAGCAGGTCGCGCAGAATTTGGAACTCTACAATCGGGGATATTTTTTCGTATAGAATGTTGTAAACGGCCTGCGTAATCGGCATTTTCACCTGATATTTTTTCATAATCGGGTAGATACAGGCAACGGCATAGTAGCCTTCGGCAACCATTTGCATCTCAAACTGTGCCGATTTGACCGAGTAGCCGCGCCCGACCATGCTGCCGAATGTGCGGTTGCGGCTGAATTGCGAGTAGGTAGTAACTAACAGGTCGCCAAGGTAGGCAGAGGCGTTCAGGTCGCGTTCTATGGGCGCTACTGCATCCAGAAATCGTCGGATTTCCTGCATGGCATTGGCAACAAGCACCGCCTGAAAGTTGTCGCCGTAGTTCAAGCCGTGTGCAATGCCGCAGGCAATGGCAATAATGTTTTTCATTACGGCGCAATATTCGGCACCTGCAAGGTCTTCAATGGCGGTTGCCTTCAAGTAGCGGCAACTGATAAGGTTGGCAAAGGCTTTGGCTTTGGCGATGTTTGCCCCGCAAATGGTCAGGTAAGACAGTTTTTCCAAAGCAACTTCTTCGGCATGACAGGGGCCGGCAATGGCCAGCAAATCATCGGCAGCGATACCGAACCGTTTGTTTACATAGTCTGTAACCAACACGTTTTCGTGGCGAATCATGCCTTTAATGGCCGAAACAATGATTTTGCCTTGCAAAGCATGGTCGGGCAGCGAGTCCAACACATCTTTAACAAAGGCAGAAGGAACAGCCAACAACACAATATCCGCGGGTTCAATGGCCTCCCGCAAATCTTGCTGTGGCTTGATTTTTTTCAGGTTCAGGTGTATGCCGCTTAAATAGCGGGGGTTGTGTCCGTAGTTGATGATATGGTTCAGGTCGGTTTTGGAACGCAGCCACCAGTTGATAACTACCTCATTTTCAGACAGTAGTTTAACTAATGCAGTTGCCCAGCTTCCGCCGCCGATAACAGCTACCGTTGTTTCCATTTCAATTGTTTAATCGCTTCATCAGTTTTGAGTAAAGGCATACATAAGGATATTGGCTCCCATTTGCAGTGCCTTTTGCCGTACTTCTTCGGGGTCGTTGTAAATGATTTGGTCTTCCCAGCCGTTGCCCAAATCGCATTCATAGCTGTAAAAAACGACTAACCGCCCCTCATAAATCAGTCCGAAGCCTTGCGGCGGTTTGCCGTCGTGTTCGTGTACTTTGGGCAGCCCGTTGGTGAAAATAAATTTCTGTCGGTAAATCGGATGGTTGAACGGCAACTCTACCAATTCCAACTCGGGAAATATTTTTTTCAGTTCGGGTCGGATGAACTTATCCATGCCGTAGTTGTCGTCTATGTGCAAAAAGCCCCCCGAAATGAGGTATTTCCGCAGGTTTTGTGCCTCCGACGGGCTGAAAACCACGTTGCCGTGCCCGGTCATGTGGATGAAGGGGTAAGAAAAAATTTCGGGGCTGCCCGGCTCAACGACTTCTTCTTCGGGGGCAATGTTTGTTCCTAAATTGCGGTTGCAAAATGCAATCAGGTTGGGCAGCGATGTTTTGTTGGCGTACCAGTCCCCGCCGCCGTTGTATTTCAGCTTGGCAATTTTGAGCGGGCGCTCTTGGGCTTGGGAGGGGAGGCTTGCCAACAAGCAAATGCTAATGAATATCAGGTGTTTAATCATAGCCGCAATTACTTAACTTCATTCAACAAATGTAACGCATGACAGCCTAAAATGGCTGCCGTTTCGGTGCGGAGGCGCGTATTGCCCAGCCCCGCGACCTGAAAACCTGCGGCCTTTGCCGCTTCCAACTCGGCAGGGGTAAAATCGCCTTCGGGGCCTATGAGCAGGCAAACATCCGTAGCAGGCTGCGCCAGTTGGAACAAGTGCAGCGGCTTTTCCTTGTCCGCATGGGCAATAAAACGCCCCGTTTCGCTGACTTTTTGCAGAAAATCGGCCAAGGGCAAGGGCGCGCATATCTGCGGCAGCCAACATTGCAGCGATTGTTTCATGGCGGCAAGTGCTTTCTTTTCCATTCGTTCCGTATTGAAATGTGCCCGTTCGGTGCGTTCAGTCAGTACAAAACTGATGCGGTCAATGCCTGTTTCGGTGCATTTCTCTACCATCCATTCCATGCGCTCGGCATTTTTGGTAGGTGCAACGGCTAAATGGATACTGCCCCGATAAGGTTTGGGTTGCTGTGTCAGTTTCATAATGCCGACTTTGCAGCGTTTGGGGTGCGCATCGGTAATCATGGCTTCGGCAAGCGTCCCTTGGCCGTCGGTGAAGTGAATGGCATCGCCTTGCATCATGCGAAGCACGCGCACACAGTGTTTAGATTCTTCTTCGGAAAGCACAAATTCCTGATGAACGGGCGGAAGTTGTACGGCATAGAACAATTGCATGGCTCAAATTTGCGCATAAATGTGTAACTTACCGAAAAATTTACTGCCATGAGAATTACCCGATTTTATTTTTACGCCATTGTCATTTTTATCATGTCGGCAGCAGCAAGCAATGCTGCATGGGCTCAAAATCCGAAAAAACACCGCGTAGTGATGCAATTTACAACCAGCGATACGGCGGCTCATCGGGCACTAATGAACCAATTGAAAAATGTGTTAGAAGGTTTTGGAGAGGAAAACCTCGAGATGGAGATTGTTTGCCACAACAAAGGGATGGATTTGTTGATGAAAACAAGCCCCTTTGCATCCAAAGTGGTTGATTTTCAACAGAAAGGCATCAAGTTTTTAGCTTGTCGCCAAACCATGACCCAGCGCAACATCAAAGAGGAAGATATCATCAGTTGCCCAATTATTCCGCGGGGGCTGATTTGGATTATTGAGCGACAAGAGGAAGGATGGAGTTACCTCAAAGGCGGATTTTAGTATGCAGATTTTGGTAGCGCCCAATGCTTTTAAAGGCACCATTGAGGCTGACCATGCCGCACAAATTATAGCGGAAACCCTGCAAGCCAAATATCCGCAGGCCGATATTACGCAATGTCCCATTGCCGATGGCGGCGATGGGACTTGTCGTTTATTGGGAGAGGCTTTGCAATGGCAATCGCATACTGTTTTGGCAACAGATGCACGTGGACGCGATATAGAGGCCACATGTTATTTTGATACTGCCGCCAATACAGTCTGTGCCGATGTCTCATCCGCTTCCGGTATCCGTCATTTATCCCTTGGCGAAAAGGATGTATGGAGTGCCTCCACGTTTGGTACAGGGCAAACAATAGCCGATGCTCTCAAAAAAGGCGCGCAGGAAATCATTTTGGGTTTGGGCGGCAGCGCTTCGGTAGATATGGGCTTGGGCATTTTGCAGGCATTGGGGCTTGAACTGTACGATGCTGATAATCAGTTGATAAAGCCGTTTAGTTTCCGATGGTTGGAGCGGATAACCCGCCTGTCAGCCGAGCAGCTGATGCCTCTTGCAAAAATTACCTGCCTTTGCGATGTGGATAATACTTTCTTCGGTGCGCAGGGGGCTATCCCCGTTTTTGCCCCTCAAAAAGGGTTGCAGGCTGCCGATATGCCCGCCTTTACGGCCAATGCAGAGCGGATTTTTCAGTTGTTACGGCAACTGAACCCGACCCTGGCCGACCGCCCTTGCTTTGGCGCAGCAGGTGGTATTGCTTTGGGTTTGTCTGCATTTTATCCCGTAGAAATTCGCAGCGGGTCGGCGTATTTCTTTGAGGCGGTGCAAATGGAGCAGCGCGTTGCGCAGAGCGATTGGATTATCACGGGTGAGGGGCGCTACGACTTCCAGTCGGAAAGCGGCAAAGGCTGCCATGCTTTGCTGCTGCTGGCAAAAAAACATGGTAAGCGCATCAGCCTGATTAGCTCCGGCAGCGCGGAGATGTTAGCAAATACCGGTTTTGATGATATATATCTGTTGCCGCCGTTGGATTTCGGGACGGCGGATGTAGCAGTGCAGGCTGTGGCGAATTTGAGGGAGGTTTTTTACTCAAATACCTGATACCAATCAGGGCTACGAACAACTACTTCACTGTCGGAAAAATACTCGGCAATTCGGTACAGGTGGTTACATGTAAACCTGACAGGTTTTTAAGGACTGTCAGGTTTAAGTGTTTGTTTTTCAATAATTTACACAAAACATTTTTCGCAAACCTCTTACGCTTTTGTGTAAAGCGGATAGGGGCTCATAACTCTATACCGCTACACCGTTTTCACGCAGGGCATCGTTGAGCGAAGTTTTCAGGTCGGTGCTTTCTTTGCGCTGCCCGATGATGAGCGCACAACCCACCTGATATTCGCCCGCAGGGAATTTCTTGGTATAGCTGCCCGGCACAACTACCGCACGCTCAGGTACATAGCCGCGATACTCTACCGGCTCACTGCCCGTAACGTCAATGACTTTTGAAGAACCTGTAATAACTACGTTTGCGCCCAGAACGGCCTGCTTGCCAATGTGCGCCCCTTCTACGATGATACAGCGCGAACCGATGAAAGCGCCGTCTTCCACAATCACAGGGCTTGCCTGCACAGGCTCCAGCACGCCGCCAATGCCTACGCCGCCGCTCAGGTGCACATCTTTACCGATTTGTGCGCAACTGCCTACGGTTGCCCATGTATCCACCATTGTGCCGCTATCCACATATGCGCCAATGTTTACGTAGGAAGGCATCATAATCACCCCTTTGTTCAGGAATGCGCCGTAGCGGGCAATAGCATGAGGTACTACGCGCACGCCCAACTTGGCATAGCCTTTTTTCAGGCGCATTTTGTCGTGAAATTCCATCGGGCCAACCTCAATAGTTTCCATTTGACGGATGGGAAAATACAGAATCACGGCCTTTTTAACCCATTGGTTTACCTGCCACTTGCCGTCTGCCGTTGGCTCGGCCACACGGATACGGCCTTTATCCAATTCTTCAATGGTATATTCAATTGCCTGAATGGTTTCAGTACTTTTGAGCAGCTCGCGGTTGTCCCATGCTGCTTCAATGATATGTTGCAAGTTGGTCATGATACAAATGTTTTGAGGCAGTAAAATTAGGAAGATATCAGCGTTGCACGGAAGTTTTGCGGCAAATTCCCTAACTTTTGGCTCTTCCATGAAAATGAAAACACGCCATTAAAAATGACTTACCTGAATATCAAAGCCAAACAGCAAAATACCTTTGACGCAATTGTCGTGGGTTCCGGCATTTCGGGTGGCTGGGCTGCCAAAGAACTGTGCGAGAAGGGCTTGAAGACCCTTGTACTGGAACGCGGGCGCAGCGTGGAGCATATCAAAGACTATCCCACCGCGAACAAGTTTCCGTGGGAACTGCCCCACAGAGGTCGGCTGACGGCCGCCGAGTACGACAGCCACCCTATACAGCGCAAATGCTATGCATTCGGAGAAGATACCAAGCATTTTTTTGTCAATGACGGCGACCAACCCTACACACAGATAAAAGGCTTTGACTGGATTCGCGGCTATCAGGTGGGGGGCAAGTCATTGCTGTGGGCGCGGCAGTGCTACCGCCTCAGCCCGATGGACTTTGAAGCCAATGCCCGCGATGGGGTAGGGGTGGACTGGCCGATTCGGTATGAAGACCTTGCGCCGTGGTATGACTATGTAGAGCGTTTTGCTGGCATCAGCGGCAACCGCGATGGGCTGCCCCAAATTCCTGACGGGCAGTTTTTGCCGCCAATGGAGATGACCTGCGTGGAAACCCATTTTGCCGATTTTTTGCAGCGCAACTTTGAGAACCGCCGCATGATTATCGGGCGGTGTGCCAACCTGACAAAGTCGCATTTGGGGCGCGGCCCTTGCCAATATCGCAATCTTTGCCACAGGGGCTGTCCTTACGGCGGCTATTTCAGCTCCAACTCGGCGACTATTCCCGCAGCACAGAAAACGGGCAATTTGACCCTACGCCCCGATTCGGTGGTACATTCGGTTATTTATGACGAACAGAAGGGCAAGGCCACGGGTGTGCGTGTGATAGATGCCAATACCAAACAAATGACAGAATACTACGCCCGCATTGTATTTCTCAACGCCGCTACGCTGAATACTACGTTGATTATGCTCAATTCTACATCCTCGCGCTTTCCCAACGGGTTGGGAAATGACAGCGGGCAGTTGGGGCACAACCTGATGGATCACAACTATCGCGTGCGTATTTATTCGGAGATAGACGGCTACGAAGACCGCTACTACACCGGTCGTCGCCCCAACGGTACATACATTCCCCGCTATCAGAATTTGCAAAAAAATGACCGCCCCTACCTGCGCGGATTTGCCTATGGCGGCGGCAGTTGGCGCGGCGGTTGGTCGCGCGGCATCAGCGAAGGCGGCTTTGGTGCAGACCTGAAAGACAGACTTTCCGAACCCGGCAAGTGGGGCTTTGCCATGCACGGCATGGGCGAAATGCTGCCCGATTACAGCAATAAAGTATCCTTGGATACCACAAAGTTGGACAAATGGGGTATGCCAACCCTGAAAATAGATTGTGAATACAAAGAAAACGAGCTGCTGATGATAAAAGACATGATGGCAGATGCGGTAGAAATGTTGGAAGCGGCAGGCTTCAAAAATGTCAAGGCAGAAGACAGCAAACAGTTTCCGGGGTTGGGCATCCACGAGATGGGGACAGCACGCATGGGACGCGACCCGAAAACATCAGTACTCAACAAAAACAATCAGGTTTGGGGAGTGCCCAACGTATTTGTAACCGATGGTTCCTGTATGGTGTCATCTGCCTGCCAGAATCCTTCACTTACCTACATGGCGCTCACGGCACGTGCCTGCGACTTTGCCGCCGGTGAATTGAAGCGCGGCAATTTGTAATATTTACGCAAACTGTTTTTCAGTAACTTACACAAAAAAATTACAAATCACTTGTGCTTTTGTATAATTCGCGTTCGCATACAACGATTGCTGACAAGTTAGGTTTATGAGTTTTGTCTGCTAAAACTTAGCTTTGTTGGCAATTGCAGTGTATCTGCAAAATCACAATATTATCCAAACATAAAGGCAAATAGCCCATGAAGCGTTACACATTGAAATACTGGATATCATTCACATTCTTATTCACCATCGTTATTACTGCAATAGCCCATGAATATGTGTTTTTAGCAGCTAAATACCGATTGAAAAAAGGAGAACTTTTACAACTGCATTTGTTTGTTTCCGACGGTTTCAATATTGAAATGGAGCGTCAGTTGCAAAAGAATATGACACGTCGTTTTGAAATGCTTACGCATAGTGGTAAGGAGGACTTACTGTCTAATTCGGCTGACAATGCTTTTCCTGTATTGAATAAACAAGTAGATTTTGAGGGTACAGCACTTGTGCATATGGAGCGTGATTATGCTAAGATTACTCTTGCCAACGACAAGTTTTCAGCTTATCTGAAAGAGGATAACATAGAAAACATCCAAATTAGCCGTGCTAAACCTGAGCAGCGTGAACGTTATTCAAGGTATATTAAATGCCTGATAACAAGTGAAAATATCAGCACTGCTGATACCATTCACAAGGCACGTGTAGGGCATCGCTTAGAGTTTATCTTTTTAGAAAATCCGTACTTGCTCAAAGTAGGCGACAAATTCAGAGTTCAGGTATTTTTTGAAGGTAAACCATTGGCTAACAAAGTCATCAAAGCGCGCAATCGTATAGGCAATAAACCTGCAACTCAACAAACTGCACGTACCGATGGTAATGGTATCTGTCGTTTTTCGTTAAATCGGAAAGGCGAGTGGTTTGTTCATGCCACGCACATGATACCCTGTCCCGAACCTACGGAAGCAGACTGGGAAAGCTTTTGGGCATCTTACAGCTTTGGGTTAGAGGAAGACGAGTAATTTTCCGAAGGCTTCACTTTAAACCTCAGCATGATTTCACCCGTTTCGGGATGGATTTCAAAGTAATTTTCCTGCATCACAACCTCAGCACCTGTGGTGATTTTCAGCATATCGCCGAGGAAATCCATACCACTTTGCAATACCTGACGGAGTTTTTCATCGGTAACGGGCAACAGGGGAGTTGTACTTTCGGCGGCTTCCTCCTCCACGGCAAGCGGTGTTGCAGTAAGTTCATCGGTCGGCAGCAAGTCGCTGATAGAACCTGCCAACTGTTCCAGAAATTGTGCGCGCCCTTCGGCAGATAAGTCCACTGTATCGGGTGTTGTGCCTTCGCCCAGTACCCCATCCATCAGGCTTTGTTTGAGCAAAAGACCGTTGGCAATTTTTTCTTCTATGCTGTTTTCCGCATATAAATTGATAACGGTCAGATGGCGTTGCTGTTGCCCGATGCGGTCTATCCTGCCGATGCGTTGCAACTTTTTGGCCGGATTCCAAGGCAGCTCAAAGTTGATGACCGTATCGGCTATTTGTAGGTTCAGCCCTGTGCTGCCTACATCGGTACAAAGTAAAACTTTGCAGCCCGCATCGTGGGTAAATTTACCAATGGCCTCATCGCGCTGCTGAACGGGTACATAACTGTTCAGTTCGGCAAAGCCGATGCCATAGTCAAACAACATCTTGCCAATCAAATCGCCCATGCGCATCCATTCGGAGAAAATAATAATTTTACGGGGCTGATGCAGGATGTCTAATTTTTCAAGCAATATGTGGCGCAATTCTGCCAGTTTGGGCGAGTGGTTGGTTTCTTTGTCAATCAGGAAAGTAGAGTTGCAGGCCATGCGCATTTTAGCGAGCAACTGCATCAACTTCTGATGGTCAAAAGGAGTCATCAGTTTTTTGCCGAGAATGGCCGCCACGCCTCTGCCAAACTCCTGATGATAGTTTTGTTGCAGTTCGTGCAGCGTAACGGGCACGTTTACTTCGCTGATTTCGGGCAATTCGTCCAGCACATCGGCTTT
The DNA here is from genome assembly GCF_021206925.1 of Rhodoflexus caldus. Taxonomy (NCBI): domain Bacteria; kingdom Pseudomonadati; phylum Bacteroidota; class Cytophagia; order Cytophagales; family Thermoflexibacteraceae; genus Rhodoflexus; species Rhodoflexus caldus. The sequence continues at coordinate 48,774 of NZ_JAJPRF010000021.1, forward strand.
GGTGCGGCGCAGCAATATAGGTTTCAGGCGTTCATGCAACTCATGCAAGTTGTAATAGCCTGTGATTTTGTTGCGCTGTTTTTCATCAAAAAAGCAATATTGATAAGAAAATTCCCAAAGCGGCGAAAGAAAATGCGGGTCTGTAAACTCAACAATTGAGTACAAGTCAATCAATCGGTTTTCTATGGGCGTACCCGTGAGTGCCAGCGTATGTTTGCGCTGAATTTTTTTGAGCACTTGTGCGGTTTGCGTAGCAAAATTTTTGATGCGCTGTGCCTCATCCACAACGAGCAAATCGGGCGACCAAGGGCTTTGTTGGCTGAAATAGCCAATGTCTTTCAGCAAAACTTCATAATTGACAATGACAAAAAAGGCGGAGGTGTCTTGATAAGCCGACAGCCGTTTTTCCGGCGAACCATTGGCAATGATTGCCGTTTCGTTGGTAAATCGTTCAATTTCCTGCTTCCACTGTTGTTTGAGTGAGGCAGGGCAAACAATCAACGTGCGTTTAAAGCCAAGCAGTTGTTTTTTTAGGACTGCCGCACCAATGGCTTGTGCCGTTTTGCCCAATCCCATTTCATCAGCAATAACGGCCGCTTCGCGGAAGGCGGCAAAAAGGACTCCTTTTTTCTGATAATCAGGAAGTTGTGTGCGGAGTAGGTTGTCGGGTATTGTTTGGTACTGTGCGGCAAGCTCGGTCAGGGCGCGTCGGTTAAAGCCCCTTTCTAACTTGTCGGCTACTTCGGGGCGAATCAGAATTTCTTTGAAACGCGCAGCCGTTTCCAGAAAAGGCAGCAGGCCAAAAATAGCATTGTCGGGCAGGCTTGGTTCAGGGAAATATTGCTTGACCAAACTGCGCGCTTCATCAGATGCCGACGGGGCAACGGCTGCCGTAACCCGATACTGATTGAGCGGGTCTAAGAAAATTTCGGTAAAAGGGAATAATTCGGGTTTGGCGGCTTCGTGCAAGCCTTGTTTTTTTGCTGCACCAAAGGCAAACATCAGGTGTTTACAAGTTCCCAGCTTATTTACCTGATAATCAGGGCATGAACAGTAGCCAATTTCTTTGTCAAAATCGCGGAAAGTGATGCGGTAGGTTTTGTTCTTTTCGTTGCGGAGCAGGTGCTCACCAAACGGATTGGCGGCCAACTCTAAGTGATACTGCGCTTGCTGTGCCTTTTCTTTGCGTTCTGCCAACACGCGTTTAGCCATGCCTTCATGGGTATAGCGAATCCCCTTATTGGCAGCAGTTGTTACCGATTGTCGGCGGCTCATCAGGTCAATGGCTGCCATCAAAGCAGCAATGGCAGGCGCATCCCAGCCTTTTACCTGATTGTCAGCCTGTTTGTGAACTTTGTCCTCATGGATGCTGATTTTTACCTCTGTATCCTGAAAAGTATCTTTTACTAACCAGTGAAAAGTTTGTTCCGACTGCGATAGCAGTTGCACAGCACCATTGGCAAACAGACTGTGCCCCTGACGGAACGTCCATTCGGAAACATTGTTTTTGATGTGATGAAGAAATGCTCTTGCGGTTTCAAGCATATGAAAGAAGCCAATTGACCGCAAAAGGTAACAAAAAAACGCTTCTTACGGAAGAATATGCAGCTCGATACCGCGGTCGCGTGCACCCGAATTAGGGATAACGGCTGTGCTTAAACGATTGGCTGCTACGCCTCTTTGTGTAAGATAGGCCTGCACAATTGCTGCGCGTTTCTCACCCATTCGCGCGTTCCCGTCCGGGCATCTGATTTGTATTTGCAGCGTACCGTTTTCCAGCAAAAATGCACCGACTTTGTCCAGCACGGGTTTTGAAGAGGCGCTGAGGTTGCCTTGTCCGTCAAACTCTATGGAAGGAATCTGCCAGTCTGTGCCGTTGGCAATCGGTTGCAGCGCTATGGCATATTCATTTTTGCCGATTTGTTCGCCTAATTGCCAGTGCGAAAGAAAGCCGCGCGCCATCACTTCTATAAAATAGCTGTTCACAGGCTTGTCTAAGTAGAAATTAAACCTGCCGTTGGCATCGGTAGAGGTGAACTTGACCGTTTTTGAGGTTTCAATGTCTATCAATTTAATGGTAGCCCGAAGCGGCTGTTTGCGTGTCGCATCTTTTACGTTGCCGTTAATGGCAAATACAACGGCGGGGGCTTCCCCCGTATTTTCGGTGATTGGTTCAGCAACTACTTCCATGCTGCCTTCTATCTGCATACTGAAGTTGCGCTGAATGGTTTTGCTGCTACTTGCATCTATGCTGCTGATTCTGAAAATTTCCTGATACTGTATTTTGCTTTGCTGCCATATGCGCAGTTGTATATCGGTTTCTATGGGTACTTCAACCCTGTAATTCCCGTTTGCATCGGTTTTTGTTTGTATGGTTTTGCCTTGAAACACGAACTGAATTTGTGAGGCTGCAAGTGCTTCGCCTCGCTTCCCTAATATTTTGCCGGTCAGCAGCGGTTTTGAAAGCGGGAAAAACTGATAAATATCGTCGCCGCCCACCCCGCCGGAGCGGTTAGAGACAAAGAAACCTTTGTCGCCGTAAATTTGCAGCCAGTAGTCATCGCCCGTGGAACTGATAGGGAAGCCGACATTTTCAGGCAGGCTCCAGCGTTTTTTCACAGGGTCGTATTGCGTTTTGAAAATGTCAAACCCGCCGATGCTGTTCCAACCTTTGGAGCTGAAATACAGGGTTTTAGTATCGCTTGCAAAAAAGGGCGTGTATTCGTCGCGTGTGCTGTTGATTTCTAAAATGGCGGTAGGCGCACTCCATATACCATCGGTTTGGAGTTCTGTGTAGAACAAATCCAAACTGCTTGTTTCGGGGTTAAAAGCAGAAAAAATCAGTTTGCGGCTTTGGTCATACAGCGTAGCGGCCAATGGACGACTGGCTTCTTTAAATTTTACGCTCAGCTCGCGTGCAACTTGCCAACCTGCCGCAGAGGGTTGCATAAGCCAGAGTTTCCCGCCTTTCAGTGCCAGCATTGCGCGTTCGCTGTCTATCCACTGCAAAGCCGTAAAGTTGTTTTGCTCGAGATTCTCTTCCGAGACCCGCTTCCAACGCGCATCGGGTTGTTTTTGTGCCAAAAACCATCCTTCTTTTTCTGCGGAAGTTTTTGCAGGCGCACTGTTGCCTTTACCTTTTCGGATGAACCACAGCCGCTGTGTACCAATATAGCTGATGGGAATACTTTCATTGGCAATTGTATTGATGCCTTGGGCATTTTCTACGGTAAATGCGGCAGGTTTTTGCATCAAATCCGTTGCATAGCCAAGCAAGGTAAGCAGGTTGGCAGCCTCTTTGGCAAATTTTTTACTGCCGCGTTCAGCAAGGTAGGCGTTAATGGATGCTTTGCTCTCCTCAAACCGATGGTTCATGTAGCCTGCCCTGCCTAACCAGTAGAAATAATCATCTAAAAATGCGGCTTGTGCTTTGGGGATAAGTTTGAGGTAATCGTAGGCGGTGCCGCCTTGTTGCAGTTGTAGATAGCACAAAGCGGCATAATACAAAGCCTGCTCGTCTTGTCGGTTTTCAGCCAATATTCCTTCCAGAAGAAGGACGGCATCGGCATACTTTTTTGCCTTGTAGGCTTTCATAGCTTCTTCAAACGGGTACACCTTGGCAGGCTGTTGCGCGTGTAAAGCGCCTACAGTTGCTAACAAAGCAATAACCGAATAGCATAACCGATAAATGGTTGCCAATATCAGCCGCCTGCTTTTTTTACCTTGTAGCCTTCTTTGAGAAGCCATTCGTAGATTTTTTCTCTGAAATCGCCTTGAATAATAATAATACCGTCTTTGGTGCTGCCTCCCACGCCGCATTTGGTTTTGAGTTGTTTGCCCAGTGTTTCCAAGTCCGAGGAACTCCCGACAAACCCTTCCACAATGGTGGCAATTTTGCCTGCTCTTTTGCGGTCTAATAACAGTTTAAGTTGCTGTTGTCCGGGTGCCAGCGTTTCCGGCTCGGCAGGGTCGTTTTCCTGATAAACAAAATCAGGGTCGGTGCTGTAAACAACGCCGGAGCGGTTTTTATGTGATTTGGCCATGATTAACGTAAATCAACCTCGGTTACTTTGGGATATTGCGACTTATCAAAGTTGAAAAAACTGTCTGCCACTACAATGTCTGGCTGAAATTTGTTGATGCTGTAAAGCGAACGCCGCCCGTTTTTTTCAAAAATCTGCCAACTTTTCAGGTCGCGGGTACGCTTGTTAATGGTCAGCCTGATTTTGAAGTAGTTAAGGTTTTTATCGTCAGGAGTCAGGTCAATAACATCAAACACTTCATTGTTTTCCTTCTTTTCCTCCATATAGTTGTACTTAAAACCTTTTTTGTACATGTTGTAAACCTCGGCAGGATTAATATCGCCGCTGTCGGGGTCATATTCGGTAATGGTTACTTCATTGTCTTCCTTAGAATATGTCCAAACTGTGGTTTGATTATTATAAACCTCCTGATTACCCAATTTAAGGCGAAATTTTGCCCCCTTGACCGTAATGGTTCCGGTAAACGTTTCGTCTAATTTCTCCTGAGGGCTGCGTAAATTATAACTGAACTCTGCGCGAAAGGCGCTCATCTTCTTATAACGCTCACTCATGGCGTTTAAAATGGCTTCTGCCTTAGGGTCGCGGGTATTTTGGGCTGCCGCAAAATGAATATATGCAAATAGAGTAATGAGTAATGATGCGAAAATTTGCTTCATAAAAATCGGGGTATGAAATAGACTATGATAGCGATTTCAATAATTGTTCCAAAGCGTATTCATCTTGGATTAAAACCTTGCGGGCTTTGCTGCCTTCAAATGGCCCAACTACTCCTGCGGCTTCCAACTGATCCATAATGCGCCCGGCACGGTTATAGCCCAAACTGAGTTTCCGTTGAATCAGCGAAGTACTGCCCTGCTGATGCGCCACCACCAATCGTGCTGCGTCTTCAAACATGGAATCGCGGTTGTTTAAGTCCACGGTTTTGGTTTCTGCGCCTTCATCCTCATACTCAGGCAGCAAGTAAGAAGTATCGTAACCGCGCTGTTCACCAATAAATTCGCAGATGCGTTCTACCTCATGAGTATCTATAAAAGCACATTGCAGGCGAATGATATCCGACCCGTTGGAAAGCAACATATCACCCTGTCCTACGAGTTGCTCGGCGCCGTTGCTGTCTAAAATCGTGCGGCTGTCCACGCGTGAGGAAACTTTGAACGATAAGCGTGCAGGGAAGTTTGCCTTAATAATACCTGTAATAACATTGACCGAAGGGCGCTGTGTGGCAACCACCAAATGAATACCAATGGCACGTGCCAACTGTGCCAAACGAGCAATCGGTGTTTCAACCTCTTTGCCCGCTGTCATCATCAGGTCAGCCAACTCATCAATAATCAGCACAATATACGGCAGGAAGCGATGTCCGTCCTGAGGATTCAGCATCCTGTGGGTGAATTTATGGTTGTACTCCTTAATGTTGCGACATCCCGCATCTTTAAGCAGGTTATAGCGCACGTCCATTTCTATACAAAGTGAGTTCAGCGTGTGAATCACCTTGCGGGTGTCAGTGATAATAGGCTCTTCCGCATTAGGCAATGTTGCCAGAAAGTGGCGTTCAATCCGATTGAACAAAGTAAGTTCTACCTTCTTAGGGTCTACCAGCACAAACTTTAATTCCGAAGGATGCTTTTTATATAGTAAAGATGTCAGCAATACGTTCAAGCCCACCGATTTACCTTGTCCGGTAGCACCCGCCATCAGCAGGTGCGGCATCTTAGCCAAGTCGGTAACGAATACCTCATTAGAGATGGTTTTACCAAGTACTATGGGTAGAGCCTTATCGCTATTGACAAATTTTTCATGTGTGATAATAGAGCTCATGCTCACAATCTCACGGTTCTTATTAGGAACTTCTATACCGATAGTACCGCGTCCCGGAATAGGTGCAATAATCCGAATACCTAAAGCCGAAAGGCTCAGCGCAATATCATCTTCCAGCGTTTTGATGCGCGATATCTTCACACCCGCTTGTGGAACAATCTCATAAAGTGTAACCGTCGGGCCGATAGTTGCCTTAATGCTTGAAATCCCGATGCGGAAATTGCTCAAAGTTTCTACAATTTTATCCTTGTTTTGTTCAAGCTCTTCCTTTGTTACCCGTACTTTACTTACCTCCGGCTGGTCAAGCAAATCCAACGTTGGGTATTTGTATGAACTCAAATCAAGTGTATGGTCATAAAGCCCATAGCGAACATAAGCAGGCTCATCCGAGAGTGGTTGTTGCTCCTCCTCATCTTCTGCCATAGCAAATGCATCCGACTTTTCGGCAGGCACTTCAATACTAAACGAAGGAGAAGGCTGTGCCGATGGAACAACAGGCTCTGTTAATTCATCAAAATCATCTTCTTCATAAATCACTCCGCCTTTGGGCGTATTCGCAACAGGTTGCTCCGGCACATATACAGGTGCAACTTGTTCGGCAGAAGGCTGTTCGCTGTTTTTAGCTGATGTCTGCCGTAAGTTGTTCATAATCACTTCCGCCGGATTGAAGTTGCTTCGCACCTCTTCGGTAGCGGCGGCGGCCTTACTCTTAATTTGTTGCGCTGTTTTTTGAGCCTTCTGCTGGAAATTCAAAAGCGTGTCCAAGTCAAAACTATACACCATAAATACGATGAAAGCTATCAACAGTAGCAGCAAAACAGCCCACCCCATAAAGTTGTACAAACCCTGAGCAAGGCCATAGCCTATACCTCCACATAAAAAACTATACTGGCTTTCTGTTTCTGTTACCAAAACCAGATAACCGAAGGAAGTACTCAGCCAAAACAGGAAAAAGGTGAAGATTTTAGCTGATTGCCAACCCGTGAACAGGCTTCTTCCAAAAACAAGCAACCAGCCTCCGTTCAGAAATATAGGTATAAACAGAAAGGAGGCTATGCCAAACCAGCGATAAATAAAGTAGTAAGAAAGAACAGCCCCAAAGCGCCCCAACCAGTTGCGCGCAACGGCGTTAGAAGTAACAGTATTATTCCACGACTCTACAATGCTCTGGTCTGCTTCCCCCGTCGAGAAATAAGAAACAAATGAAAGAGCCAGCACGATAGAAAAGGCTATCATCAGCAGACCAAGCGTTATAAAAAAACGCTTGTCCTGAAAAAATGCGATTAGGTCATTCAGGCGAAATATCGGAGTAGTACTATTGCTTTTCTTCTTCTTATACAGATTGCGTTTGCCTGCCATTTGGATAATCTTTGTTTACCAATTCATTTAAATCTAATGACAAAGTTACTGTTTATCATATAAGTAATGCGATACCCGCCAACATCTTTCAACGGTAGCTCAGGTGGCTTCAAACAAATAATTAAAAAAATTGGAGCAAGGTATTGCATAATTAAAATCCGTGCCTCAATTTTGCACTCCCAATTCGGCAGTACAGCAAAGAGCCGTACAAAACGAAAAGGAAAAAGTTCATTAAAATTTGTTTTTGAATTAAAGGCTGCTTAATTTTGCATCCCATATTTCAAAAAACAATTTTTGCAAGAAAACAAGTTCTTTCAAATTTTTGAGAATTTTATGCGAAATAATTTAGATTGTAATTGATAATTCCCTATATTTGCAGCCCAAAAGTTAAAGTCGCAGAATTAATCAAAAAAATTTTCCAACCAAATGTTGGATAAATGAAAGAGGTTATCTAACTTTGCAGCCTCAAAATAGTGGAGGTTATTAGGGGTACAAAGCTAATCGGAAGGATTAGCGGAGAGTTCATTGACAGGATGGCATACAGAATGAAGTACTGGAAGAGGTAGTCATTCGGGTAAGTTTGTTTTAGAGCGT
>NZ_JAJPRF010000022.1 GCF_021206925.1 Rhodoflexus caldus
CCTGTGGCAGCCTTACATTTCTTGTCACTTTTAAGATGCGACGTGCAACGTGTGAAAAATACTTGCCATAGTTATATAAATTTGAAAGAATCACCAAGTAAAATTAGGTAATTCACTGATAGTCACCAACCAAAAGGTCTAATGTTATTTCACTGCATTATTCATAAGCTTAATGAGAAATTTACCTTCTTAAGTAAACATATTTATCAGTTAGAGGATTGTTTACTGCTATCATACTTTAATGATAACGATTTCAGAAAGTAATCACCCACCTGAAATGAATCATTTTTTTCTAATATGATCATATTTGTAACTCTCAAAGAATCATCAATTATGAGATAAGAAGGCTGAGATAAAATGTCTCTTGTCAAACCAATACGATCTATATCGGTAAAAAACAGAGGATATTTAATTTTATTTTTCTTCCAATAATATTGAATCTCCTCTTCTGTTGACTTATCTGAAATAACTACCATATTTGGTATATTATACTCTTCCAATCGCTCTATCTCTCTGTAAATACAACTTGAGCAATTTATAAAACCTGTTACGAAAAATACCTTAAAGGAATTATCGCTCAACAGTGTTTCAAAGTGTACTGTATCAGTTCCGGAAATTAAAGGGCACTTAAATGTAAGTCTTTTCCCTATCTCAGCTAAACTTTTTGCCTGCCTATTCTTCTGTGAATCCAGCTGAGCTTTATATTCAAACTCTGCTTGAGAATAACTGGAATACTCCCTGAAAATAAGAAGTACTAAAGATAGATTCAACGTAACCGAAGCAGCCAAAATGACCTTATCTAATTTATTCATGAGTAATTAATAGTTTTGAGTATGTTTCAATCTAAACTGAATCAGAAATGGCATTTCCTGCTCTTCAAATTTTAATAGTTTAGCAAGTTCCGCTTTGGTTTTAGCATGTACTTTGTCGCTGGCAATGGCCTGTTTCAAGAGTGTTTTATTGATTTTATGTAGATAGCTATAGCCTATAAAATCGTGAAGCTTACTAAAACTAAGTCGCTCTATGCCAATTCCAAAAAGAGAAAAATTTTTCTCCCGAACTTTGTAGGAAAGATATTCGTGCCTGTCCACAAAATGAAAAAACTTATCCTCGCGGTCTTTCTCATTACTGAGCCATTCAAAGTGAAGAAAAGTACGTCCGACTAAGAGGTTGCCGATACTAAATGAACTCCCCGCTTGCTGAATCATCTGCCCGATACGCATCAGGTCTTCCTGCTTTTTAATTTCTTCCGGCAGTTTCTTCTTACCAAAGTCTATCACATAATCAGGACAAATTTGTCCATTTACCGGGCCAATCCAGTAAATAGTATCCATCATGGCGCTTGAAAAATAGACGCTGCCATCGTACAGTGAAAATTGAATACGACTTGGGAAGGCATCTACCATTCCATATTCCCATGCTCCTTTCTTCATTACTTTTTCACCGCTGATGTCACTGTAAAGCAATAAAGGCTTTTTCTGCCCCATGTAGTCGCGCCCATCTAAGTGATAAATGTACCAGTCTTCAGTTACGGGATAAAATGACACTATTTCCTTATTTATTTTCTTTTCTTCCAAAAAATCGCCGTTGAGAGAAAAACTAAGCATTTTGTGTTGGGGTAAGTCCCAAACCTGCAATATTTTTCGGTGCACGTTGTATTGTACATCCCACATTTTTTTGTATTGCCCCGGTCCTTGTCCGGTATCATCAATGACAAACTTCAGTTTTCCGTCCCTGTTGAAAGCGTATATTTTATTGGCAATCTGTAAGTCAGCTATATAAATAAGCGAATCGCCATAATCCCAGAGTTTGCTTATCTCTCCTAACAGGTGTTTAGGGTCGTCTATCTGTAAAGGAGTGATGGAAATAGCGTAATTAGAATCCAATAAATCTTCTAAGGTCTTTTCCTGTGCATTTTCCATGCTAATCAGATAATTGTACCCCGCCGGGTTCGTGCAATCCTTTCCACGCGGAAACAGGACATCGGTACTGTACTGCGATTGCTCAGTTTCTTTATTATCGCTTTGGCAGGAACCTAATAGCAAACATAAAAACAGACAGCCGGATAAATAAATAAGTTGTTTCATTCTTGTTGGGAATTGAATATGGATGAATACCTGCGTAATAATTTAAATTGATTCACTCTTTTGAATTGAAAGCTTAAAAGTGGGGAAATATACAACTGTAACTTCCCCACTGAAAATTTTGCTATAAGCCTAATATTTGTTTAAGCAAAAAATACTACCAGTGGTTACAACTACCTCCTGTTGAGCAGGAATACTCATGTGAATTGTCACATGCTATCTCCCATCTACACTTCCAGTATTGCTTCCCTTTACCATCTCCGGGACCAAGATTCTCCTGTGCTTTCACATTACCAGGAAAGGCTATCCAGATAGCGGATGACAATATTAACCCTAAGAAACCTCCATAAATATGAGGCTTTGCTGAGGTAAAAACGGCTCTAATTTTCGTCATGATTGAAAAATTTTTAAAGTGATAGAATAAAGCAGACAGTAGCTTGCGCGCTTATAACTACATCTGATGCAAATAAAAAAAAAAAAAATACATCTCCAAATAAATCATTCATTGTTTATACTGATATTTCCTACTATTTGAGAGGCCATCTGATGATTATTGTACAAATCAATTAGCATTGGTAGTACTAATGAGGCTATATTGATACAACCAGTAGTGAAATACATCAATATAAGCGCCTCTGCTTATCAAATAAGCCTTCTATAATTCAGATTTTTAGCAGATGATGCAGATTTTTGCTGATTTTTTAGTCTGATGTGTTGTAAACAGTGAAATAAGCAGGTGAGCAAATTAACGCGTTCTTTTTTACCGCAGAGTGCGCAAAGGTTTAACCGCAGTGTACACAAAGAAAAAATTTATCATAAAAACACTTAGCGCTCTTTGCGTAATACTCAGTGGGCTTTGCGGTAAATTTGAAAGGTCGTTTTAAGTTGCTCACTTACTTACTACTTTACTTTGCAGGACTGCACCACCTGTTCCCTGCAATACGAAAGCGCCAGGGCAGCAGGGCATCTTCACCGGCATAGTCCACACCTACGCGCGGGCTGCTGATAATTTGCTCATCGGCAATGGGTGGGCCGTCCGTAATCCATATTTGATTGCCTTGCAGCGATAGTCCGTAATGAATTGTTTGTATGCCCATAGCCTTTGTAAGTGCGCCCGGGCCTGCTGTCAGGCGGTAATCGTTGGGTTTATATATTTTCCGCCGTTGCATCATCAGTTCTACGTTATAAAGCGGCTCTACCGCACGCACCAGCACGGCATCCGCAAATCCTTCTTCGTGTGTTACCACATTAAACAAGGCATGAATACCATAGCAAAGGTAAACATAGGCCACTCCGCCCGCTGCAAACATGACTTCTGTGCGCTTGGTGCGCCTGTTCAAATGCGCATGGCAGGCGCGGTCGGTGGCACCACAGTAGGCTTCCGTTTCTACGATTCGCGCCGCACATAAGCCGTCTTCCATGTTGGTAATCAGCACCTTACCCAATAAGTCTTTGGCAATTTGCACTACATCGGAGCGTCTGTAAAACGCAAGCGGCAAGGGCGGGGACTCGTAAAAAAATGACAGATTCATACGTCAAATTTAAGGTGCGTTCTCCGGCATTTAACCAAATGAATCGTATTTTTGACTATGAAAACACCTGCTTTTGTATTTGATATGGACGGTGTGATTGTGAACAGCAATCCATATCATAAAGTTGCGCTGCAAATGTTTTGCCGACGGCTGGGCTTTAATTTGGACGAAGAGGAGATGATTCACAAAATTTACGGACGTACCAACAAAGAGTGGATTAGCAATCTCTTTGGCGGAGATATTGAAGCCGACCTGCTGGCGCAATACGGTATAGAGAAAGAGTTACTCTATCAGGAACTTTATAAACCACATATTCAACCGTTGGCAGGTTTGCAGGAATTTCTTCAATTGCTTGATTTACAGAGTATCCCAAGAGCCATTGCAACTTCTGCACCGCGCATGAATGTAGATTTCACTTTGGGTAATACAGGATTGAGCGGTTTTTTCAGTATCATTTTAGACGAGAGCCACGTGTTGCACGGCAAACCTAACCCCGAAATTTACCTGAAAGCTGCTGCCGCGCTGCAACTGCCACCTGAGCGGTGTATCGTTTTTGAAGATTCGCTTTCGGGGGTGGCTGCCGCCCAAGCTGCCGGATGCAAAGTAGTAGGCGTACTCACCACACACAGTGCCGACGAACTGGCTCATACCGACATGACTATTGAAGATTTTACTAATTTGCAGCCCGAAAAAATTTATCGTCAAATCAATTTATTATGAAAACGCTGTACATCGTTCGCCATGCGCAGGCAGAAGACCACTACCTCTACCAACGCGATTTTGACCGCGAACTCACCTCTCAGGGCATCAGAAAGGCTGTTCAGGTAGGTAAGCAATTAGCCGCCGAGGGTAATATCCCCGAAGTGATTATTGCAAGCAGTGCGGTTCGTACCCGCCAAACGGCTGCCTTGCTGGCCGAAAATTTGGGTGTTGGCGAATCGGCCATCATTCTTGAAGAAGATTTATACAACGCTTCTCCGCGAACATTGCTGCATGTGGTTTGTCATATCAGCGATAATTTTCGGAAAGTAATGCTGGTGGGGCACAATCCGGGCGTAAGTTATCTGGCAGAGTGGCTGACGGGCAGCCGCGACATCAACAGCATGGCAACTTGCAGTGTGGCGCATGTAGTACTCAACCTGCCCCATTGGGCAGCAACCGAACAAAATTGCGGAACTTTGCTGCAATACCGCGATTTTGATTAACCCTTGTCAATTTATTCCATGCAGGCGCATTACCCTTGTCCCGATTGTAACGGCGAACAATTTGCTGCTTTTCATACCTGCCGCGACTATACTGTCAGCGGTGAGCTTTTTACACTGGCGCGTTGCCGCCAATGCCAAATGGTTATTACGCAGCAACCTCCGCCTTCCGAAAAAATCGGAAGTTATTATAAATCAGAAGATTACGTTTCACACAGTGATACGAAGCGCGGGCTGTTTTTTCGCTTGTATCACTTAGCGCGCGGATGGATGCTCCAATCTAAGCGCAAACTGGTAGAAAAATACAGCGGCAAAACCAACGGCAAACTGCTTGACTGGGGCTGTGGCACCGGCTACTTCCCTGCCGCCATGCAACAGGCCGGCTGGCAGGTGCAAGGCATAGAGGCCGATGAAGATGCGCGCAACTATGCCCGCCAAAAGTTCAGCCTCGCGGTTTTTGCCCCTGAGAAAGTTACACAATTGCCTGACAGTCAATATGATTGCATTAGCTTCTGGCACGTGATGGAGCACCTCCACGACCTTCGGGGAACAATTGCCAATATTGAGCGGCTGCTTGCTCCCCAAGGTATTGTCGTAGTTGCTTTGCCCAATCAGCAGAGTTATGACGCATGGTACTACGGCAGGTATTGGGCGGCATGGGATGTTCCGCGCCATTTGTGGCACTTTGCCCCGCAAAATATTGAACGGCTGATGGCTGCAAACGGCTTCGGGCTGCTGCATAAACAAACCATGCCTTTTGACCCGTTCTACGTTGCCCTGCTTAGCGAAAAATACCGCGAAAAGCGTTGGGGATTCATCAACGGTATTTTGCAGGGGTTTATTTCGCTTGTCAAAGGCTACCTGAATGTTAATCAATCTTCATCGGTTATTTACGTTTTTTCCCGCAAGCGGCAATAGTGATTCAGGCATTTGGTTTTACTGCCCGTTTAGTCCGTTTTTTGAGCAACAACGGTTTCCTGCTGGCAGCAGCTTTTTGTTGGCTGGTATGGGAGATACCGCCCGAAATGGCAGGCTTCCCGCAGAATACGCCGTCCATGTCCTATGCGTTGGAGTCGTTTCTGCTCAATGGGTTCATTGGTTTTTTGTTTTTAGACCTTTTAAAACGCAATTTTTCGGATTACAGCGAAGCCGGTAGTTTTATCGGCGAAATGGTAAAAATTTTTTTCGTAGCTGTTGGCGGTACTACTGTGTCATTGTTGCTGTTTCACGCCAATCAAGATTTCAGACAGAGTTTTCTGTTTCAGTGGTTAGGCCATGTCTGGATTTACAAGATTGAATTTGCAGCCATTGTGGTGGTGCTGCTGTTTGTGTACGTCGTTTGGCGGAAACTGATTTTTTTCGGCAGGTCGCCCTACGTGGTCATGGTTTGGCAGTTTTTTGAAGGCTTTCTGTTCCTTAGCCTGCTTTTCCATACGGTGCCGCATCCCTACTTGCATCGCATCACCCACTTTGAGTGGATAGAACAAGGTTTGATAGTGCTTTCATGGCTGTTGGCTTTTATGGCCTCCTTCAACCTGAGTTGGGTGGCATTGTTGCGCTATCGGGAGAAATGGTTTACGCTGTTTGTCTTTGTGATACTGTTTGTTTGCTTAGGCTACTTTTTTGGTATCCGAAAAGTGCCGCTGGAAGGCAGCGAATATTACTTTGACCTAACGGAAAGCATTTTTCTGGCAGTCATCCTCATTTTTATTACGGTTTACAGTGCCTTTTCTTTTCTTACGGTGCTTTTTAATTTGCCGACTTCTAATATTATTGAGCGCAAATTTTCGGAAATTTCGGAGCTGAATCGGCTGCTGGTGCACGATTTCCGCAACGAAGAGCAGTTTTTTGAAAAAATTTTAGACATTGCTATCAACACATTCAAAGCGGATGCTGCATGGTTAGATGTGGCGGGAAGTAAACCCTTCATCGGTCGGCACATTACCAAATTGAAGGCCGGCTACATCCGACAGGCGATTGACCAAACAGGCTACGGCTGGGATACAAGTAAAAAGTTTCTTTCCAAAAACCTCGCGCTGCCCGCAGACCTGATACCTTTTGCTACGATATTGGTAGTGCCCTTGCAGCGCCGCAATCAACAGGTGGGAGTTTTGGTGTTGTTGGCAAAAATTTCCAGCATATTTGATAACGTGCTGCTGCCTCATTCTACCTTGAACCATTACGCGGGGCAGGCTGCTCTTGCATTAGACAATATGCAATTACTGGCCGATGCGGTAGATAATGAGCGATTTCAGGCAGAAATTGCAGCGGCTAAAAAAGTCAGGGAAGAGCTTTTGCCCGCCATCAATTTTAGGCAGGGCAACTTGCAGGTGATTGCCAAAACACATTCGCCGGAAATTATTGGCGGCGATTTTTATGACTATTACCGATTTTCGGCACATCGCATAGCTTTTATCCTTGGCGACGTGGCGGGCAAAGGCACGTCGGCGGTGTTTCATATGTCGCAAATGAAAGGCATTTTCCAGAGTTTAGCCCAGTTGGACTTGCCTCCTGACCGCTTCATGGTACATGCCAATCAGGCTTTGGCACACTGCCTGCCGCCGCAGATGTTTATTACGGCCATTTATTTGGTGGTAGATACCGAAAAACAACAGTTTTGCTATGCGCGTGCGGGGCATTGTCCGTTGATTCATGTAAAAGCAGCCACGGGTGAGGCTGTGCTGGCCGAAAGCAAAGGCATGGGCTTGGGCATTATACGCAGCCGTCAATTTGAGCAATACATCAGCGCGGAAACAGTGTCCTATCAACATGGTGATTTGCTCGCGCTTTACACCGACGGCGTTGTGGAAATACGCTCCGAAAAGAATCAGGAAGAGTTTGGCTTTGAGCGCCTTCGCCAATTTTGTGCTGCTCATTACAATCTTTCGGCAGAACAACTGCTTGCCAAAACCGAGCGCGAACTGCTGTCATTCTCCGGAAACGACAACAGCAACGACGATATGTCATTGCTGTTCATTAAGTTGTAAGTAACAGGTTTATTAACAGGCATTCCAAGATGCTGCTTTGGTTTTGCCTAATAGGCACTCTTCAAATCTTTGAATTTGGGGTTGAAGCCCATCCCTTTCAGCTTGTCCGTATCGGCTTTGGCTTGCTCCTTGGTTAGGTAATTGCCAACCATCACCAAGAACGATATGTCGCGGCTGTATTGGTCGGTAAGAATAAAGATGTTCTCAAATTTGCGGGTCATCAGTTCTTCGCAAAAAGCCTGTGCGCCTTCCAAATCGCGGAACTGGCTGACAATCAGCGACCACTTGTTCTTTTCTACTTTGGCACCGCGCACATCGTAAAGTTGCGCATCTTTGGGGTCAAAAGCTACATAGGGCTGAAAATAGGATACCGGCTTGGCTACCGAGCCTGTGCTGTCTTTCAAAGAAAGCATCCAGTCGTGCATCAACACGCGGAATTGCTTGCCTTCCACATCGCCTTTGGCAAAAATATAGTTGGGCATATTTTGGTCGTTTTTCAACTGGGCAGCACGGCCTCCATTGACCGTATAGGCAGTAATCAGGTAGGTATCGCCCGTCAGTTTCATGGTTTTTGGGGCATTTTCGGGGAGTTTCGGAATCAGGCGTACAAAGTCCATCTGCCCGTCCATGTTAAAGTCGCCGTAGCTTTCGCTGCCGCTGAATATGCTGGAAAACGAAACCTGCGTAATGGCTTTGGGGTTGGTGATGTCGTAGAGATTGTAGCAACGGAAGTTACAGGCTTTCCCCACGCAGTCTTCACGAAGGGTGATGATACTCAGATAGTTGCGTCCTAAGTAGGTGAACTCGTAAATATCCAGATAGTTGCTGACACTTTGGCGGAATACTTTTTCCACATCACAGAAAAACAGGAAGTGCTGATTGTTCAGGTAAACTCCCGTAGGGTTGGGGTTAAAGAGGGGAGTGTATTGTTCGCCATCTACAAAATAGTGGCGCAGTGTAACTGATGAATTTTTGTAGATGGTAAAAGTTGTATCACCCGACATTTTCGGCATATCCGGCACGGGGCGCTTGGTAATTTTAATGGGTTCTTGGCTGAGCCGTTCCAGCGAGTAGATGAAATCGGGTTTGTTTTGAGCAAATGCTGCCATTTGCAACAGCCAAAAAAACAGCGCCAGCTTTGCACCATTGGGTAATATCTTCATCATGATAAAAAGCAGTTTAATAAAGTAAAAACGATGCATTACACAAATTTGGGCAAAAATCGGGCAAATTTTTTATGAATCGCTTAGCAGACGAATAATCTCGGCCGCAGGCTTTACGTCGTGCACGCGCAGTATTTGTGCGCCTTGCAAAAGTGCTATTGTGTGGAGTGCCGTAGTGCCGTTTAGGGCTTGCTCGGGCAATGTGCCTAATTTCTTCCAAATCATGGATTTGCGCGAAATACCGACCAGCAGCGGTTTGTTCAACTGCCTAAACACCGAAAGATTTTTCAGCAGCGCATAGTTTTGCTCCATTGTTTTGGCAAAACCAAAGCCCGGGTCAATGATGATATCGCGGCAACCCGATTGCTGCAATTGCAAGATTCGCTCCTGAAAAAAGTACATCAGTTCCGTAAAAATATCCTCATAATGAGTCAGTTGCTGCATGGTTTGCGGGTTGCCGCGCGAGTGCATCAGCACGTAGGGTACGCCCAGTTCTCCCACAGCGGCAAACATGGCGGCATCGGCCTGCCCGCCCGAAACATCGTTAATCATGTTTGCCCCTTCGCCTACGGCTACCCGTGCAACAGAGGCGCGAAAGGTATCAACGGAAATGATTGCCTGCGGAAATTTTTTTGCCAGTGCAGCCACAACGGGGCGAACGCGGCTGATTTCTTCCGTTTCGGGCACTTCTGCCGCACCGGGGCGGGTAGAGTAGCCGCCCACATCCAGAAAATCAGCACCTTCGCGGAGCATTTGTTCTGCCTGCCGAAGTGCCTCGTCGGTTGCAGAAAATCGGCTGCCGCCATAAAAGGAGTCGGGCGTGATGTTTAAAATACCCATGATGCGGGGCTTGTCTAACGACAGCAACCTGCCGTTTATTTGCAGCGTTTGCGGCGGAAAAAAAGCCATGTCTTTCGTTGTTTCCATTAAATTTGCGTGGAAATTTACACCATCAAAGCATTGTTTGAACAGACTGTCAGAGAATATCGTGCAGTAATAGCTGCCTGCCGCGAATTGTTTGCCAATAAAACACGCGACTATGGCACTTCTTGGCGTATTTTGCGCCTCCCTTCACTTACTGACCAGATTTACATCAAGGCCAAACGCATCCGTTCCATTCAGGAAAAAGGCACGCAAAAAATCAATGAAAGCATCAGCGGTGAATTTGTGGCAATAGTCAATTACGGGCTTATTGCACTTATGCAAAGCCGTTATGATGCGCATACAACGCTGGATTTGCCATTGGAAACGGCTCTTGCCGATTACGACCGCGCCGTTGCCGAAACGCTGGACTTGCTAATGGCAAAAAACCATGACTACGGCGAGGCATGGCGCGAGATGCGCGTGTCGAGCATAACGGATATCATTCTGATGAAGTTGCTCAGAATCAAGCAGATAGAAGACAATCAAGGCAAAACGCTTGTCTCCGAAGGGGTAGAAGCCAATTACAGAGATATTGTCAATTACTCGGTTTATGCCCTGATTCTGATAGGCTTTCCTGAAAATAAATCCTGATAGAAATGCACTACGTTAATTTGATTGTCCGTTGGCTGGTTGGTGGCCTGTTTATCTTTTCGGGGCTGATAAAAATTAACGACCCCGTAGGTACAGCGATTAAGTTGGAAGAATATTTTGAGGTTTTTTCAACAGATTTCGCATCGTTTTTTCACGCTTTTATCCCGTACGCACTGCCGTTGGCTGTATTTCTTTGCGTATTGGAAGTTGCTTTGGGTATTGCCTTGCTCATCGGCTATAAAATGCGCCTCACGCTGCTGTGGCTGTTGGGGTTGATTATATTCTTTACTTTCCTGACGTTTTATTCTGCCTATTTCAATAAAGTTACTGACTGCGGCTGTTTTGGCGATGCCATCAAGCTCAACCCTTGGCAATCCTTTACTAAGGATGTTGTGCTGTTGGTGTTGATTGGCTGGCTGGCCGCACAGTGGAAGCAATGGGACAATTCGGCTACCCGCTTGCAAACGGCAATAGCAATTACAGCCACATTTATTTCGTTCGGCATAGCCTATTATGCCATAGCGCACCTGCCTTTTATTGACTTCCGCAACTACAAGGTAGGCAATAACATCCCTGCGTTAATGAAGCCGCAAGAGCCTTGCCGCTATGTGTACATTATGGAAAAAGACGGAAAACAGGTTGCCCTGACCGAATATCCGACCGACCCTTCCTACAAATTGGTGCAGATGGTGGCCGAAAATGAAGCAACCTGCAAACCCAAAATTTTGGATTACAACATTTGGGACGACAAAGGCAATGACATGACGCAAAGTACTTTTGAGGGCAATAAACTGATTGTGGTAGTGCGCGACGTAAAAAAGGCTTCCATGGGCGCATTCCCTGCCATTAACCAACTGATTGCCCAATCAGATAAATCGGTTGAAGCCATTGCACTTACTTCGTCCGCACAGGCCGATTTTGAAATATTCCGGCATGAAGTACAATTGGCAATTCCTTATTATTTTGCGGATGGAACAGTACTGAAAACCATTATGCGCTCCGACCCGGGCATTTTTCTGATGAAAAACGGTACTGTTGTCGGTAAATGGCATTACAACGATGTGCCCGATGCGGCAACCGTTCAATCTTTGCTCAAATAGGCATCTATGCTGAAATACATTCTATGGCGGTTTTTCTCGGGCTTTCTGGTCATCCTTGGGGTGATTGTGATTGTTTTTTTCATTTTCCACGTATTGCCCGGAAACCCTGTAGACAGCCTTCTGGGGCGCGATAAGTCCGAAGAAACACGACAGCGCATCATGCGCGAGTACCGCTTTGACCGCCCTGTTCATGAGCAACTCATCCTGTACCTGAACGACCTTTCGCCTGTATCCGTTCATTGGCGCGTTGAACATCATCGCAAAAAGTTTGATTACATAGAACTCATGCCAATTGGCGAGGATAAAATGCTGGTTGCCAAACTGCCTTACTTTGGGCATTCCATCTCGCGGGGCAGGCGTGTGATAGATATTTTGCTGGAAGATATTGAGGGGACACTCTGGCTAGCATCTGCTGCTATGCTGTTTGCATCGCTGGTAGGTATTGGCATGGGTATGGTGGGAGCGCTTAACCAAGGCAGCAGGTTAGACAAAATTATTTTAAGTGTTTCTGTATTAGGCATTTCTACGCCTTCCTTTATTACGGCCATCCTTGTTCAGTTGCTGTTTGCTTATTATTGGGCAGACTGGACAGGGCTGGAACTGCAAGGCTCTCTCGTTATCAAAACTGAATACGGCCGCGAATATCATTTCAAAAATCTGATTTTGCCTGCTCTGACGCTGGGCGTGCGGCCCATGTCAATCATCATGCAACTGACGCGCAGTTCGTTAATTGAAGTCATGTCGCAGGATTATATCCGCACGGCGCGGGCCAAAGGCGTACCCAAACACCTGATTATTCTCAAACATGCACTCAAAAATGCGCTCAACCCCGTAATTACGGCAGTTACGGGCTGGCTGGCATCGCTGATGGCAGGGGCGTTCTTCGTTGAGTTCATATTCAAGTATCGGGGGCTTGGTTTTGATACCATGCAAGCCGTCAGCGATAAGGATTTTCCTATTGTGATGGGTTCTACAATCGTGGTTGCTTCTTTTTTCGTGCTGGTGAATATTGTGGTAGATGTTTTGTATGCCTATTTAGACCCTCGCATCAAGTTAAAGTAAATGTTAGCCCATCCTTTCATTATTGCATTACTGCTTACTCAGATTTCGGTAGCTGTTATCGTTACCTATGCTGCGTGGAAGGGCATATATGCACTGCGCCATTGGTCAGCCTCATCTTTTGCGGCGCAGCAACTGACATTGGAGCGCGAAAACTATTTGTTAGGAGCTATCGTGCAAGTAGCGGTAGGGGCACAAATCGTGAGCCTTGCATTGTTCGTCTGGCTGATTAACAGCTACCTACCCGACCTGATACGCGGCGCTATGTGTGGTGCGGGCGCATTGGAAGCCAACGAGTACGGTTATCCGCTACTCTACATTAAAACAATCACCTTGCCGCTGTATGCGTTTTATCTGTTGCTGCAATTTGCTGATAATCAGGCGCCGGACTATCCGCTGACACCTTTCAAATACTATTTTCTGCTGCCGGTAGTAGCGGCCATCCTCGCGGAAACATGGCTGATGACCTCCTATTTTTTCCGACTGTCTCCCGATGTAATTGTTACCTGTTGCAGTGTGGACTTTCTGACATCTCCTTCGCCTGCTGCTGCCTTTTTGTCATCAGGTAACTTTTTGCAGATTGCCTTGTGGGCATGGGGCATTACGGGGGCTTTGCTTGTGGCTGCCGACTGGCGCAAGCCTTTTCTGCCGCTGTGGCTGCACGGACTTTTAATTTTGGCATTTGTTGCATTAAGCCTGTACACGCTCAAATATTTCTTTGTGAAGTACATTTACGGGCTGCCGTCGCATTTATGTCTTTTTGACCTCTTTTTGCCGCATCATCACTACATCGGTTATGTGCTGTTTTTGTTGTATTATATCCTGATTATCAGCATGATGCTGTCAATTGCCATGCCTGTTTTGCAAAAGCGAGTACGCCAAACGCTGCCATCTATGCAGTTGTGGGTAAATCTTCGGCTTGTGGCATTGTTATTGAGTTTGTTAATACCGTTGGCTTATCGTGTGCTTTGGCCGCACGGAACATTGTAATACATTTTTACCCAAATCTTATTCTTATGTTTTTCAAGTATGCAATCACTATTTTAGGCGCATTTTGGCTGAGCGCCTGCGAACCTTCCGAAACCAATGCAAACCAAGCGGTTAGTACAAGTGAGTCGGAAGCAACTGCGTCCGCTGCGCTGTCCGATGATATCAAATTCATCAATCCGATGAATGCGGAGGGTAAACCCAAATCTTTTGATGAACTCATCAGCGAATTTAAGGGCAAGGTGGTTTATGTGGATTTTTGGGCTTCGTGGTGCGGTCCCTGCCGTCAGCAATTCCCATATTCCAAAGAATTACACCAACAGTTGAACGGCAAAGACGTAGTTTTTCTGTATATTTCTTTTGATGACAGTGAAAATGCTTGGCGCAAGGCAGTAGAAAAATTTGCCATGCCCGGCTATCACATCCTGCCAACCGACGAGCAAAAACAGGCATTCTATAATCGTTTTCAAGTGAGTGGTATTCCCCGCTACATGCTGATTGACAAAACGGGCAAAGTAGCCGATGACAACGCCAAACGCCCCAGCAGCAAAGAAGGCCTGATAAAGGATATTGAAAAATTACTTGCAAAAAGCTGATATGCGTAAATTACTCGTTCTGCTTTTATTCATTGTCGGGCAGCGCGTGTTATGGGCACAAAACCCTGAACACACGCTGCTCTGGCGTATTTCGGGGAATGGGTTAGCCAAAAACTCCTACCTTTTCGGTACCATTCACGCCATTTGCAGCGATGATTTTTTTCTGCCGGAAGCTGCTGAAAAAGCACTTGCGGAAAGCGAACAACTGGCGCTGGAATTAGACATGGACGACCCGATGATGCTTTTGCAGGTGCAGCAAAGCATGATTATGCCCAACGGCGGGCACCTGAAAAAATTACTGCCCGAAACCGACTACGAACGCCTCAACCGATTCTTCAAAGATTCGGTTAAAATGGATTTGAGCCTGTTGGGAATGATGAAGCCCATGGCACTTTCAGCCCTGATGTATCCCCGACTGATGAGTTGCCAGACTGTTTCCTACGAAATGAAACTGATGGGGATGGCAAAAAAGCAAAACAAAGAAGTCATCGGCATGGAAACCGTCGCCGACCAGTTGAAAGTATTTGATGCCATTCCATTGGAGACCCAAGCCAAAATGTTGGTGGAAATGCTGGATAGCTACGGGAAACAAGCAAACGAAATGCAGGCGTTAATAGCCACTTACAAAAAGCAGGATATTAACGCACTGTACGAAAACATTAAAAAGTCTTCGTTTGGTGCAGAGCAGTTTGAGGAAGTACTGCTTACCAATCGCAACCGCGCATGGATTGATAAAATCACCCGATTGAGCAACGAAAAGGCAGTCTTTTATGCCGTAGGTGCGGGGCACTTGGGGGGCAGCAGCGGCGTGATTGCACTGTTGCGCAACAAAGGCTTTACCGTAGAACCGGTTAAGTAAACCCTGCTGTCAGGAACGAACGACATTTGTGAAATCAACCCTTAGGGTTGATTTTTTTAATTGATACAGTATTTTGTTTATAAATCACCAATAATCAATTGCTTGTAGCCCAATTCGCCTTTTGACTGACAGCCTCAAACTATAATTAACACCGTACAGGCGAATCAAACTTGCGTAAGCCTGCGGAAAACATCTTCTAAACTGGCGTTGGCAGTCAGTTCGCTAACGGGCGAATCGGCAACTATTTTACCAAGGTTGATGATGACCGCCCGATGGCAAATGGCCTGTACTTCCTGCATGATGTGGGTGGATAGAATCACCGTTTTGTCTTGTGCCGTAGAAAGAATCAGTTGGCGTATTTCGGTAATTTGATTGGGGTCTAAACCTGTTGTGGGTTCGTCCAAAATCAGAACAGGCGGATTGTGAATCAGTGCCTGAGCCAATCCTACGCGCTGCCTGTAACCTTTTGAAAGTGCGCCTGTTTTTTTGTGCTGTTCCCGCTCCAAACCGCAACGGTCAATCATTTCATCCACACGGCTTTGCAAAAGCGCACCTTTTAGTCCATATAATTTACCGGCAAATTCAAGATGTTCGCGCACGTACATGTCCAAATAGAGTGGGTTGTGTTCGGGCAAATAACCGATGCGCTTTTTTACTTCGGCCGCTTGTTGCGCCACATCAAAGCCACAGACTTCTGCCTTGCCCGATGTTGCCGGGAGGTAGCCCGTAATGATTTTCATTGTGGTGGACTTGCCTGCGCCATTCGGCCCCAGAAAGCCAATAATCTCTCCTTTGCCACACGTAAAGGATACTTCATTTACAGCTAACTGACTTCCGTATTGCTTCGTAAGTGCGGAAACGACTACTGACATACCTGTGTGTTTCCACAAACTTAAAGAAATGCGATTGTTTTACATCTTTGCATCATAAATTTGCTTGAAGAACGTTATGTAGTTATACTCAGAATTGTTATATTGCTGTAGCAACTTCTGCATGTATATCAACCAATAATCTTGCTTATGTCTCATTTTCAAGCGCAATCGGCCAGTGCCGAAAGGATGAATATCCTGATTGTGGAAGATGATATGATTAACGCTTTTATCTTCCAAAAGTACCTTGCTGCTGATTATAATGTTTATCTGGCCGATAATATTGCCAAGCTATCAGGTATTTTACAGCAAACCCCGATTGATTTGATATTAATGGATATTAATCTTGACACTTCGGACGAAAACGGGATTGAATTGCTTCAAAAGTTGCGCAGCAATTATCCTACACAACAATTTAAGGCCATTGCACTGACGGCTTTTGCAGAAGAGGAGTACGAAAAGATATGTAAAGAGGCCAATTTTAATGCGTTCTGTCGCAAACCTCTTACCAAAGAAAAGCTGCTTGGCGTAGTGAAAAATACGCTCAAGCAGCCTTAACAGATGTACTATTTGAGAATTTGGGAGGCGTGCTCTTTGGTTTTCACCTTCTCAATCGTATCAATGATAACTCCCTGTTCATCAATTACATAGGTTATGCGGGCTGTGCCCATATAGGTTTTGCCGTACATGCTTTTTTCTACCCATGTTTCGTACAGTTCGTGAATTTTTTTGTCTGTATCGGCAATGAGTGGGAAAGGCAGGCTATACTTTTCCCTGAACTTGGTGTGCGATTTTTCGCTGTCCGTACTAACCCCGATGACTTCGTAACCTGCCGCCAAAAATCGGTCGTAGTTATCGCGCAGGTTGCAGGCTTCTGCCGTACAGCCGGGGGTATCGTCTTTGGGGTAGAAATACAAAACAACCTTTTTGCCTCTGAAATCTGAAAGGCGAATAGTTTCGCCTGCATGGTTTTTCGCCTCAAAATCAGGGGCTTGTGTGCCGGGTGCTAATGCCATATAAAAATTGCGGTTTACGGTTTTGAAAAACTTTTGCAACAATAACCACCGCGGGTATATTCTTGTTTCAAGGGCATTTTATATTTTTGCACTCCCGCATCGGCAGCGTAGTACAATGGATAGTACGTGAGTCTCCGGAACTCAAGATCCAGGTTCGATTCCTGGCGCAGCCACAAAGTTTTTTATATTCCCCCCAACATCTCTGATTTTTTCGGAAATTTTTCCTCCCCAACCAAGGAACATTTGCCTGCCAAAGGTATCAACCCTTGTCAATCAACTTTCTTGGTTTATGATGAGGTTTGTCAAAATAATGACGGTTGCCCTGTTGCCTTGGGCAGTTGCCGCTCAAAATCCGCCTGCGGTGAAGTAGAAAACCACCACTATCCAACTGCCTGCACCTGTCGCCTATCCCTTAGCCAACGTTTTTGGTGGGTTCTCTTCCGTAGTAGAGAAAAATCCCGTGTGCGTGGCAGTGCCGCAAAAGGATAACTCGTTGCTCATTGCTTGGCAGTCATACAGAGTTGCCAAGCCAAAACCGAAGCAGCCAAACAAAACGGCAATGTCGGCTTCATGGCAATCTGAGGAAAAAATTCCGCAGGTGCACATCTCTCAAATTGCTGCCAACGGGAAGTTTATCAAAGACATCAAGAAGTTTCCCCGCGCACGGCTGGCAGGTTTTTGCCAAAGCAGTGCAGGGGCAGCCATCGGGCTTGCCTATGGCGATACGCTGATGGTCGTCGGCTTTGACAAGCAGTGGAAGCAAACCTTTGAGCACTTGGTCATCGGGCATGTACATCCTTACAACCAGAGAGGCGCAAAATTTGACCCGATGGATTGGGGCAGCGCCCGATTGGTTGCCTCTGCGGACAGGTACATCTTCATCTTCGCCCATCAGCAGGAATGGAGCGATGACCCAAACAAACGCGACGTTCATCAGGGCGATATGTTGGTGCAAATGAATCTGGACGGCAGCAATTTACGCGTAATTTGGGATTGGGGCGTTAGCCACAGTTTAGACCAGCGTTTGTTAGTTCACAACGGGCACATTATCACCGCTGCCTTAGGTGATGCCTACCCCAAAGGCATTTCATTGCACCGCGTTACCGAACAAAAGGCAAAATATGGCGATACTACTAAAACAGTGTTTAACCATTTCCCCTATTGGTCGCCTACGGGTAACTGCGTACATCCGATGGCAGCTAATCAAAAAGGCATTACCTACGGCACGTTGGGCAGCCTGAGCCTGAAAAACAATCGCTACTACATCAGTTTTTCACAACGCGGCAAAACAGGCATTTACTATCCGGGGCTGTTGATTATTTCCGGTAAAACGATGAAAAATCCGTGGAAATTGTTGCCTGTTATTGAGGAGCGCGACACTAATAGGAATCCGCTGATTATTCGTTCGGCATGGATAGGCGACTACCTGTTTATGATTTGGAAGAAAGCACCTTATGATGTTCTTAATCATAAAAAATGGCATGAAACAAGGCATACCCCGCGCTGGGGCGACAGTAATCAACAACTGTGCGAATGTGTGTTACTCAATGAGCGCGGCGAGGTAGTGCGCAAGCCTGAAAGCCTTGCTACAGACTTCATGGCAAGCGAAGACCTGTTCCATTTTGCCAATGGCGATATCGGCTGGGTCTATCCTGCCAAAAACGCCAAGGTTGAATATCGTAGTTTAAAGTTGGTGCAGTTGAGCAGGTAGGTAAGTAGCCTACAAACAACTTGATAAATTATTGCGAATTTTCGCTGAGAAAAAGAATTTCAGCAAACTGAAAAAATTTTTCGGGCTTCTCCAAAGGATATAACTGCCTGCCTGCCTATCCTGTAAGGTTTCGCTCAAAAATTACATTTAGCGAAAAAAATTATATAGCGAAATTTCGCTTGACTTATGTTTTTCTCTGTTGTAAGTTTGTATCATCCATTCCACCAAACACTATCAGGACAATATGGAAGCCATACAAACAGACAGTGCTATTCAATTTTTAGCGCCCCTCAGTCCTCAACAGGAGGAAATACTCAGCCCTGCGGCATTGGAATTTCTGCATTATCTGCATGAAAGTTTTGATGCCCGTCGGCAGATTTTGCTCGCCCGCCGTCGGGAGCGGCAGCAAGCATTTAACGCCGGTGAACTTCCCGACTTTCTGCCCGAAACCGAACACATTAGGCAGGCAGACTGGCAAGTAGCCCCCATTCCGCCTGCCTTGCAAGACCGCCGTGTGGAAATAACCGGCCCTGTGGACAGGAAAATGGTGATTAACGCGCTCAATTCGGGTGCAAAGGTTTTCATGGCCGACTTTGAAGATGCCAACGGCCCGACTTGGGACAACTGTTTGGAAGGGCAAATCAACCTGTACGATGCTGTACGAAGAACCATTGAGTTTCGTTCGCCCGATGGCAAATTGTACGAACTTCAGGCACAAACTGCCGTGCTGAAAGTACGTCCGCGGGGCTGGCATCTGACCGAAAAACATCTGCTCATCAACGACGAACCGATTTCGGCTTCACTTTTTGACTTCGGCTTGTACGTATTTCACAATGCGCATGAACTGCTTTCACAGGGCAGAGGCCCTTATTTCTATCTGCCCAAACTGGAAAGCCATCAGGAAGCCCGCCTGTGGAACGATGTATTCACGGCAGCGGAAAACTATCTCCGCATCCCTCGTGGCAGCATCAAAGCCACCGTGCTGATTGAAACCATTACGGCGGCTTTTGAAATGGATGAAATTATCTACGAGCTGCGCGAACATATGGCAGGTTTGAATGCCGGCCGCTGGGATTATATTTTCAGCTTTATTAAAAAATTTCATCAACATGCCGCTTTTGTGTTGCCCGACCGCTCCGATGTTAAAATGACCGTGCCTTTTATGCGTGCCTACGCCGAGCTGTTGGTTGCAACCTGCCACAAACGCGGTGCACATGCCATTGGCGGCATGGCGGCATTTATTCCCAGCAAAGATGAGCAAGTAAATGCCGTAGCATTTGCCAACGTCCAAGCCGATAAGGAACGCGAGGCACAGCAAGGCTATGACGGCACTTGGGTTGCGCACCCGGGGCTGGTGCCTGTTGCCAAAGCTGTATTTGACCGATTTTTGGGCGAACGACCGCACCAGAAACACCGCCTGCGCGAGGATGTGGCCGTTACGGCCGAACAACTGCTCAATGCCCAAGCAACGCCGGGGCAAATTACACGGGCAGGCATTATTACCAATATCCGCGTAGGGATTCTTTACACGGCCTACTGGCTCAAAGGACAGGGGGCAGTAGCCATCAACAACCTGATGGAGGATGCGGCAACTGCCGAAATTTCGCGGGCACAGTTGTGGCAATGGCTACACCACGGCATCACCACCGCCGAGGGGCTGCGGTTTGATAAATCTGCCTACCGCACGCTGCGCGCACAGATTCTGGAACAACTCACACAGGAGTATCCCGAAACTTTTGCCGACAAACTCACCACCGCCGCCGAACTCCTTGACCATCAGGTGCTTTCCGATGAGTTTGAGGATTTCCTGACGGTTCGGGCATATCAACTGCTGGCTTAAAAAACATATCAACCTAAAATTATTTCATCACCCAAATTTTTTGTCAATCATGCAAAATAAACAAGAACGCATCAACCAATTAGTAACCGACTGGACAATTAATCCGCGTTGGAAAGGCATTGAGCGGCCGTACACTGCCGAAGAAGTTGTCAATCTGCAAGGTAGCTTTACATTGGAATACTCTATCGCTCGCATGGGTGCAGAGCGGCTCTGGAATCTGCTGCACAGCGAACCTTACGTGGCCGCCCTTGGCGCACTCACAGGCAATCAGGCAGTACAGCAAGTGCAAGCCGGCTTGAAAGCCATTTATCTGAGCGGCTGGCAGGTAGCGGCAGATGCTAACTTGGCAGGGGAGATGTACCCCGACCAAAGCCTGTATCCTGCCAACTCCGTTCCGATGGTGGTTAAAAGAATTAACAATGCATTGCTTCGCGCCGACCAAATTGCCACGCTGGAAGGCAATAATGACACCTACTGGCTTGCACCCATCGTGGCCGATGCAGAGGCCGGTTTCGGCGGCAATCTCAACGCTTTTGAACTGATGAAAGCTATGATTGAAGCGGGTGCAGCCGGCGTGCACTTTGAAGACCAACTTTCCAGTGCCAAAAAATGCGGGCATTTGGGCGGGAAAGTGCTTGTGCCTACTCGCGAAGCCGTGGACAAGCTCGTAGCGGCAAGGCTGGCGGCTGACGTAATGGGCGTGCCCACGCTGTTGATTGCCCGCACCGATGCCGACGCTGCCAACCTGCTTACCAGCGACATAGACGAACGCGACCGACCTTTTATTTACGGTGAGCGCACCGTGGAAGGCTTTTACAAAGTGCGCAACGGCATTGAGCAGGCCATCAGCCGCGGGCTTTCCTACGCACCTTTTGCCGACCTGATTTGGTGCGAAACCTCGCATCCCGACCTTGGCGAAGCGCGCGAATTTGCACAGGCCATCCACGAAAAATATCCCGATAAAATGCTGGCCTACAACTGCTCGCCGTCTTTCAATTGGGCATCTAAACTGAGCTACGAGGAAATGCTGACCTTCCGCGAAAAAATTGCTGATATGGGTTATAAATTCCAGTTCATCACGTTGGCGGGCTTCCATTCGCTCAATACGAGCATGTTTGAATTGGCAGGGGCTTACCGCGAGTTGGGTATGGCGGGCTATTCACAGTTGCAGGAGAAAGAATTTGCGCTCACTGCCAAAGGTTTCCGCGCCGTTAAGCACCAAGCATTTGTCGGTACGGGTTATTTTGATGCCGTTCAAAATACTGTAATGAACGGGCAAGCCTCCACTGCTGCCCTGAAAGGCTCTACGGAAGAAGCGCAGTTTTAAGTTGATTTTTCATTTATGTTCATGTGGAAAGGTTGTTCGGATATTCTGAACAGCCTTTTGTTTTATACAAAAGCGCAAGTGATGGGCAAAAAAATCGTGTAAGTTTTTGAAAAACAATCGCTTCAACCTGACATAAGCCCTAAGCCCCCTGCGGTTGATATATCCCCTTTTCGGGAGGCTGTCTTTATTCCACCCGAATCTCAATGGTAGTGGTCATGCCTTTGTCGTCGGTGCAGGCAATTTTGCGCTTGCCGGGCAGTGGTTTAAAAAACACCGACTCTTGGGGGCGTGCACGCCGATAGAACTTATCGTCCACATACCAAAAAACCTCGCTTACGTCATTGGCAACTTGGCAGGACAGCAACAGTTCAATCCCATCCGCATCGGTGCGGAGGTAGGTGCGCCCTTCGGCAGGTGAGATAATGGCAGGCGGCTGTCGGTCAAATACCTTTGTGCAGGCGGGGTTGTGGGGCGGAATCTGTTCAAAGCGAATGCCCGATGCAGTCAAAAACGCGACCATATCGGGCGAATGATTCGGGAAGCGCTTTCGTCCAAACTGTCCGTTGGCAGGCAAACAATGCGAGCAATAGCTCATACTGCTATCGGGCGCCGTAAAAACGGGTTTCAGATGTTCGCAACGAAGTGCAGGAGAAACGCCCGGCACATACCAGTCGGTAGTCAGTCGGTTACAAAACTCCGAAGGAGGCAGCCCTGTTTCCATACAGACGCTGCGCTTTTGCAGGCCTGCGGGCGGCTCAAACCAACGGATGGGCTGGTTATAGTCTATGGCATTAAACAGGCGAAACAGCAGCGGCGTAGCAACCCCTGCGCCTGTCAGTTCGGGGGAGCCGATGCCGCTAAAATTGCCCATCCATACGGCAATGGTATAACGAGCATTGTAACCGATGCTCCATGCATCGCGCCTGCCATAGGAAGTCCCTGTTTTCCATGCAATTTTCGGTACGTGCGGATTGTGCTCGTAGTCGGAAGGCAGCTCAGGGCGCGTTACTTGTGTGAGAATCTCATTCACCATAAAAGCAGCTTCGGGGCTGACAATCGTTTCGGCTGTTGCATCCTGTGCGGCAGCCATAAACTGCAAAGGGGCAAACTTCCCCCCGTTGGCAAAGGAGGCATACAGACCTGCCATTTCCCAAACGCTTACGCCGCAACCGCCCAATGCCAAAGAAAGCCCCAACTGTTTTTCCTGACGGCTGACATATGCAAACTGTGCCGATTTCAGGGCTTTTATCATTCGGTTTACGCCCAGCTCATGCAGTACTTTGACCGCCGGAACATTGAGCGAATAGGCCAAAGCCTGCGTAACACTGACATATCCGTTGAATTTTTGGTCAAAATTTTCGGGCGTATAGCCGTTAAAATCTACCGGAACATCTGAAATAATCGTTTTGGGAGTAAGCAAACCTGCATCAAAAGCAACAGCATACAGCAAGGGTTTCAGTGCGCTTCCCGGCGAACGAATCGCACGGATGCCATCTACTTGCCCTGCATGGGCATTGTCGGCAAAATCCTGCGAACCGATATAGGCCAGTACATGCCGCGTGCGGTTATCCACTACCAATACAGCGGCGTTGTGTATGCCTATTTTGGCCATGCTTTTGGCATATGTTGCCGTTATTTCCGCTGCTTTCCGTTGAATATCGATGCGAATGGTGGTGGTGATATTAGCCTCCGACGGACTGCGTGTGCGATGCACCCATCGCCCCAGATGCGGTGCAAGCGAAGGCAAGGCCTCCCGATTGGTTTGCAAAGGCTCGCGCAGTGCATCGGCAATTGCTTCGCGGTCAAATGTGCCGTCTTCCAGAAAGGTTTGTAACCATCGGTTGCGTTCTTCCAGCAGTTTGTCGCTGTTGCTGCCTAATGCCAGCGATGTGGGGCGGTTGGGTACAATGGTCAGCGTTACGACTTGTGCCAGACTCAACTTATCGGGCATTCTGCCGAAATAAAGCAGCGAAGCAGCTTTTACACCTTCCACATTGCCGCCGTAGGGTACCATGTTTAGGTACAACTGTAAAATTTCTTCTTTGGAATATGTCCATTCCAATTGCAGCGCGCGAAAAATTTCTACCAACTTGTTGGCATAGCTGCGTTTTTTGGGCTCCAATAGGCGTGCAACTTGCATGGTGATGGTGGAAGCCCCCGATGTGGTTTTTCCACGAACAATATTTTTAAGCAATGCCCGCACAATTGCAAGCGGATTTACCCCCGGATGGTAGTAAAAAAAGCGGTCTTCTTTGTTGATGAAAGCGCGACGCAGGTCGGGTGTAATTTCGTGTAATTCGGTTTTCATGCGCCATTTGTCATCGGGGCTGAGATAAGCCTGCAACAAAGTGCCGTCTTGTGCCAGCACCATGCGCGAGTATTGCACCTGCGGAGGCAACGGGAAGGCCAGATGTAAACCTGTAAACAACAGCAGGCACAACAAAAAGACTATTGCACCCCATCGGGCATAACGAAACGAAGGATGATTTTGCAATAAATGCCGGTAGTTGCGCAGCATGAGCGAATTAGTCTGGTAATTGCAACATATCAATTGCCGTTGCGGACATGTCTATCAGCTGTTGCAAGGCATCATCGGCAGGCTCCTGATTTTTCATGCGTTGCAAAATGGTGCGGAGTATAGTTTCAATGCGCCGCGCCGCTAAACTCTGCAACGTGGGTTTTACCTTGTGCAGCAAGGCATCCAATTGTTGCGCATCGGCTTTGGCAACGCACTCGCGCACTTGCTCGGGCAACTGACGAAACGTTTTGAGGTAAACATGAATCAGTTCGCGTTCAAATGCGGGGTCGCCCATGGCAAAGTCGGCAATTTTGTCTAAATGGATGACTGGATTTTCACTTTTTCGTTTGCGGCTGCTTTTAGGCGGTACAGGTTGGCTGGTTTCCATCGCCGTCGGGGTGAAGTCGGGCGGCAGATATGCCGTCAGCTTCTGATACAGCTCTTCGGGATGGAAAGGTTTGCTGATGTAATCCGTCATGCCGGCCTGCGCTACTTTGTTGCGCACATCGCCCAGAACGGATGCCGTAAGGGCAATAACAGGCACAGGCGGAAGGTTTAACTCCTGTTCCATTTTTCTGATGGCAACCGTAGCCTGATAGCCGTCCATTTCGGGCATTTGCAAGTCCATCAGAATCAGGTGGTAGGTCTGCTGACGCACTGCCTGCAAGGCTTCTATGCCATTAATTGCGATATCGGGTTTAATGCCCCACTTTTCCAAAAATTTGGAAGCTACCGTGCGATTGGTTTCGTTGTCTTCCACGAGCAATACTTTCAGCCCTTCCAAATACATTTTTTTGTTCAGGCTTCCCGCGTGAGCACCCGTGCTCGGGCGTTCGTTGGTTTTGCTGAATGAAAGGGTGAACGAAAAGCAGGAGCCTTTTTGTTCTTCGCTTTGCAAATGAATTTGACTGCCCTGCAATTCCAGCAGACGCTTAACGATTGCCAGCCCCAATCCCGTGCCGCCGTACTTGCGCGTGGTATCTCCGGAAGCCTGCGTGAAGTAGTCAAAAATGCGGCCGTGCTGCTCTTTCGGAATCCCGATGCCCGTATCGGTAACGGAAAAATGCAATGCCACATGCTCGGCGGAGCTTTCCTGAACGCTTACTTCCAATATTACCTTGCCCCGTTCGGTAAACTTAATGGCATTGCTGAGCAGGTTGTTAATAATTTGGTTCAACCGAACGGGGTCGCCTTTGACAAACTGCGGAACGTTTTTGTCTATCCTGACGCGGAAATGAATGCCTTTTTCATCGGCTCTCAAATTAAACGTGTTTTTGGCCGATGCAATGAGTTCGCGGAGATTAAATGCCGTATTTTCAAAAACGATTTTTCCGGCTTCAATCTTGGAAAAGTCTAAAATATCGTTGATGAGCACCAGCAGGTTTTCGGCGGCAAAACGAAGGGTTTGCAAATGCGGCACCTGCTCGGGGCGCGGGTTTTCTTCCATGAGCAGGTGAGTCATGCCTACCACCGCATTGAGTGGCGTGCGCAACTCATGGCTCATCGTAGAGAGGAAGGTTTCTTTGGCCTTCATTGAGCGCAGTGCTTCTTCTCGGGCTTCAATCAGTTCCTGCTCAAAGGCTTTGCGTTGGTCAATATTGCGCGAAGTGCTCTGAATCTGAATCAGTTTGCTTTGCGGATTAATAATTGCTTTGGCAATGGTTTCAAACCAGCAATAAGTGCCGTCGGAGCGCCTGATGCGATATTCTATGGCCTCGGCGCGGCCTTGGCGGATGATTCGCCGATGATAGCGCGCCAGTTTCATCCAGTCTGCCGGATGCACAAACAGGTGCGGAGAGAGGGACACCATTTGCGAAGGCTCATAGCCCAGCAAATCGGAAACCGACTGCGACACGTACTGAAAATCGCCGTTGGGATGGTGTACACAAATCAAATCCTGAGCATTTTCAGACAACAAACGGAACAAATTAACGCTTGTGCGCAATTTCTCTTCGGTTAGTTTGCGGTCGGTAATGTCCTTGGGGTGGATGTACACATAGCCTAATTCGGGCAGCGGCGTAAAATTGAAGCGATAAAAACGGTTGCCAATCAGCGATTCGGTTTCTGTGCTGAACCCTTTGCCAAGATTAGCCAACAACTGTGCGCCTTCCTCTTTAGCAAAAAGGCTGTTTAGGTAAGGTTGAAAAACCTGATGTTTTTCCGAAAAACCAATCAGATTGCCTTGAAAGTCAATGCATAACAGATTTTCTGCCAACTGTGCTGATGATACATCGGCCTCATTGGAGCGATTGTCGGGCAAGCCGTAGAACAAATAACCGCCCGTTTGCTGGCGCATGGCCTGTAATGAAAAGTACTTTTTGTGTCCGCCGGCATCTATCATGGCCAACTGAATGGGGCGGCTGTAGCCCGAAGCGGGCAGCAGCGCCATCAGAATGTCGGAGGAAATAGCGCTCAACCGCGACATAAACGACACCCCCAAACTTTCTTCCTGCTCGTAACCGGTGGCTTTGACCGCACCGTTGCTCCAATGCGTAATGTGCCACTGCTCATCGGTGGCGATGAGCACGTGGGAATCCAGCAGCGTAAACAAAGCGCTTGTATCCAATCCGGTTATTTCGGGCTGCACCATTGAGCAAAAAAGTTTCAGACTATACTACTTGCACGACTGCCAAGCGGCAGTTTTGTTTAAATAACGCAAGTTAGTCGTCGTGGTTTATTTAACGGCGATATTCGTACCAAAAAAAGCGTGCAGTCCATTTTTTCGGTTACAAACGAATGGGGCTGCCGTGCGTTTGGCGAATCAGTAATTCCGCAGCGGCAGGTGCCATTTGGAAACCGCCTACGAGCATTTCGGTCAGCACCGGTGCACCGAAGAAGCGTTGAATTTGACGGCCTGTCCATAATCGCAAGGAAAAAAGTTGTTTCCATTGTTGTTGGTACTGTCGGTACAGCTCCTCGCGGCTGAATTTGCCTGCTTCACATTGGGTCAGCAGATGCGCCAACAAAGCACCGCCGTGCATAGCCATTGCCATCCCGTTGCCGCAAAGGGGCGTAATCATTCCCGCAGCATCACCGCACATCAGAATGCCGTTTTCAACCAATGTTTTGGGGGCAAAGGATACCTCGTTAATTACTTTGGGGGCATCGTAGAGTATATTGGCCTTAGAAAAAATTTCTTTTAAAAAGGGGTTCTTATGTAAGGTTTTTGCCTCTAATTGTGCAATTGTACCATGTTTTCGTAGCTGTTGGCGGTCAACCAAGTAGCAAAGGCAACACTTATCATCCTCAATTCGCGAAATGCCGCAGTAGCCGTCCTTAAAGTTGTGTAATGCAATCAAATCTTGATTATGTACAATTTTTATGTGATACTTTACACCCACGTAAGGCGAACGCTGAGTGAAAAAACGACGGTTCAGTTGCTTGTCTATATTGGAGCGTTTGCCATGTGCGGCAATAGCCCATCGGCCGCTCCATTGTTGCCCTCTGCTATTCCGAACGGTGAACTTGTGCTCATCCGTGCGTTCTATGCGCTCCACGGCGCAGCGTTCTATGATTTCCACGCTGTTGGCAGCCGCCATTGCCGCCAGTTTGGCATCCAGCACATAGCGGCTGATGCCAAATCCGCCGCTTGCCAAGGGTAGTTCAAGCGACTTGCCCGCGGGAGAGGTGATTTGTAAACGACTGATAGCCACCGCTCCCCAGTCAAAAGGATTAATCCCTAATTTGTTGAGCAGGGGCAGCGTTTCGTTGGAGATATACTCGCCGCAAACGCGATGGAACGGATAGCTGTTTTTTTCCAGCAAAACGACCTTAAATCCGGCCTTTCCCAGCATAATGGCACTTATCAAACCGGCAAGCCCACCTCCGATAATTACAAAATCGTACATTCAACAAACAAAGTTCATCTGAGTAATATTACTCATAACATTGCAGAAAACCCAATATACAAAAGCGATAATTTTGACGTTAGTAAGATAAGCGTTTGTTTTGATGTTTACCCCTATGACTCACACTAACTATCACACAGCCAAAATCGGCTTTTTGTATTTATTTCTGATGTTTTTTGCCTTGTGCGCACAGGCACAATTTATTGACGACCCGCTGAAAAAACCGGCACAGTGGGAAAAAGTCCGCAAGAACCCGACTGACATTGAAACATGGGCTAATTACTACGGCAAGAAGTGGATTCTGATGACTCCCGCCGAACAGCAGCAGGTAATGGAGTGGAAACATCAACTCATCTTGCAAGACATTGCCGACAAAGAGGCCATCGTAACCTCAGCCGAAAATCCTGCTTCCGCATCTTCGGAGATAAGCTCCTCAACGGAATTGCCCGCAAAAGCCCTTCAGGATATGGAAGCCTTCATCCGCGAAGAGAAAAAGGGGTTGAACGATTTGCGCAGCAACATCCATGAAAATTTTGTCATATTGGAAGACATGTACCGCGATATTTTCAAGGAATTGGGTGTTACCTATATCGCTTATGAAAAGAAATATCCCAAGGGCGATTACAGCCGCGTAAAATGGATTGAAGAACAGGAAGCGCAAATCAGAATACTGAAAGAAAGTAAAATTAAGCAGGTGAGAAGCCAGCTTTCTTCCAATGCACGCAATTGATGAATGAGTTAAGAAATATACCATAGAATAACAGATTAAACCTTTGGGCATTGCTCAAAGGTTTTTTTGTTGGTGGAGAGTTATCTTTACGACCCGTAAACTCCATACACCAAACCATCTCTGATATGAAACAAAACACACGCTTGTGGGGGCTGCTGTTACTCTGGCTGTTCTCTTGGTCTGCTTTTGCACAAAATAAACTTACGGTCAATGATATTTACCGCAATGGTGCGCTGCGTGCCCGTTCGGTAGATAATGTCAATTGGATGAAAGACGGCAGGTTTTACACTGCTCAAAACGGTGCGGATATTGTCCAATACGATGTAACTACCGGGCAGGCAGTACAGACTATTTTGGACGGCAAAAGCCTGAATATCAATTACAGCAACTATGAT
Organism: Rhodoflexus caldus; assembly: GCF_021206925.1. Classification (NCBI taxonomy): domain Bacteria; kingdom Pseudomonadati; phylum Bacteroidota; class Cytophagia; order Cytophagales; family Thermoflexibacteraceae; genus Rhodoflexus; species Rhodoflexus caldus. Next base: position 29,339 of record NZ_JAJPRF010000022.1, read on the forward strand.
TTCAGTGCAGACGAAAAGAAACTGCTGCTCACTACCGACTTTGAATCCATTTACCGCCGTTCATACAAGGCAGAGTTTTTTGTATATGACTTGGCTGCCAAATCCTTGTCTCGGCTTTCCGAAGGCGGCAAGCAGTCCTACGCGACTTTTTCGCCCGATGGCAGCAAAGTAGCTTTTACTCGCAATAACAACCTGTTTTTCAAAGACTTGGCTTCGGGTAAAGAAACAGCCGTTACTACTACCGGCAAGTTCAACGAACTCATTCACGGCAGTGCCGACTGGGTATATGAGGAAGAATTCAGCATGGCACAGGCATTTGAGTGGTCGCCCGATGGCAGTAGAATCGCATTCATCAGCTTTGATGAACGCAAAGTACCGGAATACAACATGCAAATGTGGCCTGCGAATGCGCTTTATCCTACCGACTATCGCTTCAAGTATCCCAAAGCGGGTGAAAGCAACTCGGTCGTAAGCGTTTCAATTTATGACTTGGCTTCGGGCAAAACCACTGCCGTTGAACTTGGCAGCGAAACCGATATTTACGTGCCGCGCATCAAGTGGACAAGTATGCCTAATACACTTGCCGTGCTGCGCCTGAACCGCCTGCAAAACAAGATGGAACTACTTTATGCCGATGCAGCTACAGGGAAAACCAAACTTGTATTGGAAGAAAACAGCAAAACCTACTTGGAGGCTGAAGATTTTGACATGATGGTTTATCTGAAAAACGGCAAGCAGTTTATTTGGGCAAGTGAGCAAAGCGGTTACAAACATTTGTACCTCTACAACAACGACGGCAAACTCGTGCGCCCCCTGACACAAGGCAACTGGGAGGTAGATAACTTCCTCGGCGTTGATGAAACCGCCAAAGTACCCGTGATTTACTACACATCCACAGAGGTTTCGCCTTTGGAGCGCCATTTTTATCGCATAGGGCTGGACGGGAAAAATAAACAGCAACTGACTGCCGCATCAGGGGCTAATCGCATCAATTTGAGCCGCGATTTTAAATACTATTTCTGTTACAACAACAGCAACAAAGCGCCGCTGAATGTGAAGCTGTATCAGGTAGCAGGCAATAAATTGGTGAAAGTATTGGAAGAGAATCAGGGTTTGCAGAAGGCCGCCGCTGATTTTCGCCTTTCACAAAAAGAGTTTTTTACTTTTAAAACAACCGACGGCACAGAGCTCAACGGTTACTTTATCAAACCTCCCGATTTTGATGCCGGCAAGCGCTACCCTGTACTGATGCACGTGTACGGCGGCCCGGGCTCACAGCAGGTACTCAACACCTATGCCAACGGCGCTAACGACCTCTGGCACAACATGTTGGCTCAAAATGGCTATTTGGTTGCCTGTGTGGACAATCGCGGTACAGGCGCACGCGGTGAGGCTTTCAAAAAGATGACCTATGCCAACTTAGGTAAATACGAGGTGGAAGACCAAATCGCAGCCGCTAAATATCTCGGCGGGTTGCCCTATGTGGACAAAAACCGCATCGGTATTTGGGGGTGGAGCTACGGCGGCTACATGAGTTCGCTGTGCCTGTTGCTGGGCAACGACGTGTTCAAAGCCGCTATTGCCGTAGCGCCTGTAACCAATTGGCGTTTCTACGATACCATCTACACCGAGCGGTTCCTGCAACGCCCGCAAGACAACCCCAAAGGCTATGATGACTATTCGCCCGTTACCCATGCCGATAAGCTGAAAGGCAAGTTTCTGCTCATACACGGCACCGGCGATGACAACGTGCATTTCCAAAATGCCGTAGCGCTGCAAAATGCGTTAATTGCCGCTAACAAACAGTTTGAATCGTTCTATTATCCCGACCGCAATCATGGCATTTACGGCGGCATCACCCGCATTCATTTGTACCAGATGATGACTGATTTTATCTTGAAGAATTTGTAGGCCTTACGCCGCGCAGTACGGCTAACTTATATCTTCACAACTCTTGTCCGTAGAGCGTCGCATTGCCTCTACGGACTTTTTTATGCAGTTAAGCAACTTACGCTGCATTTTTTGGCGGACATATCTCAGGCACATGGTGCTATATGTCGCTGATTTTTAACGTGAAGTTTTCAATCCGAATTGCTGCTCAATTAATTATACGGGACTTTGTTGTTTTTTGTATGAGGCTGCAAGAAACCCGCGCGCATAAAAAACGTAGAAGCATGAACAGCACATCCTAAAACTCATGAAGAAATTACTTTTTCTTATACTGATGTTTTTATTGACAATTTTAATTGTCTGCGCATATTATTTTTACTACGAAAGTTACAATTTTGACAAACAATCAGCTAACGCATCAAAAAAAGACAACATGAATATCCCGATTAACGAAAACGCCCCCGTCGTTTCAAGAAATCAAATGGAGATAGCCGCACCTGTTGATACGGTCTGGCAAGTACTGACCGACATCAAAAAGTGGCCGCAATGGCAAAAAGCCGTTTCGGAAACCATTGTGCCCGAAAAGGTTGAGGAAGGAACAGAGTTTCATTGGAAAGCCGACGGACTTTCTTTTACTTCTAAAATTCATACAGTCAATCCGCATCGGGCATTCGGCTGGACTGGCAAGACCATCGGCGCAAGTGCCATCCACAATTGGAAATTTGTCAAAAAAGACGACCATGCGCTTGTTATCGTTGAAGAAAGCCTTCAAGGGGTATTCCCGCGTCTGTTCAAAAATTTTTTTCAAAAAAATCTTAACCAAGGGGTTCTGACCAACTTAGAGGAACTTAAAGCCGCATCCGAAAAGGCAGCCCGATGAGGCAAGCAAGTAATTCATCACATTAGAGCGCACTTTTGTAAAAATGCAGATTTCGGATTTGTGTGGAAGTTATATTACGCAAATTATATGATATTCATCTGATAATCAGTGCGTTTTGTATGAAAAAATCAAAATGACGCATTAGCGCAAAGAGGCATGTTTGTAAATTGTATTTTTCCGATGCAGGTAAATTTGTAGGAACAGGCGACGTGCAACGCGCATCCCCTGTCCCTACAAGTGCAACACAAAACTAAATTAAATTTTTCCAAGATTCTGCTGCAAATCGCATCCCTTTCAACCATGTGCGGCTTTTTCGGGGGCAGGCAAGCCCGCAAAATAGACAACCAACGCAGCAACAGCTGCAGCCGTGACAATAAACGCCGCAGCCGCACCAAATTTGAACCAAATCAAGCCCGTAAGCGAACTTGCCAGCAGTGAGCCAATACTTTGCAGCCCCGTAAACGTACCGATGGCGGTTGCGGTGTCTTTTTTATCGGTGATGTTAGAAATCCACGCCTTGGCGATGCCTTCCGTTGCGGCGGCATAAATGCCGTACAGGAAAAACAGCATCGCAAAAGCATACCACTGCGTGCCGAAAGCCATTCCCAGATACACTGTTGCAAACAGCACCAACCCGATAATAAAAATGCGTTTCAGCCCCAACTTATCGGCCAATATGCCCACGGGAAAGGCAAACAGAGCATAAACAAGGTTGTAAAAAATGTAAATGCCGATAACGGTTTTATCGTCAATGCCTGTTTCTTTGATTTTCAGCAATAAAAACACATCTGAACTGTTGAACAAGGTAAACACCAGCAGCCCGATGATTAATTTTTTGTAGCTGTGCGGGCTTTCTTTCCAATAGCCGAAAGCAGCGAAAAAAGAAACTTTTGCGTGTGCAGGTGGGGTCGGGTGCGCTTTGTCGCGCAGCAACAGGGAAGCTCCAACCGCCAACAACCCGGGAATAAAGGCTATGAAAAACAGCATTCTGTAATCCTGCGGATAAAAATGCAGGAAAAGCAGCGCCAGCAAAGGCCCTAAAACAGCCCCCAGCGTATCCATAGAGCGGTGGAAACCAAAAACTCTGCCTTTGGTTTGCGGGGTTGCTTCGTCGGAAAGGATGGCATCCCGCGCCCCCGTGCGAATGCCCTTACCGAATCGGTCGGCAGTGCGCGCCAGAAACACCCACAGCGGATAAGTGAAAACCGCCATCATCGGCTTGGAAACGGCACTTAGCGCGTAGCCCAGCCGAACAAAGGGCGCACGCTTGCCCGAAAGGTCGGAAAGTTTGCCAAAGTAGCCTTTGCTAAGCCCTGCCGTAGCTTCGGCAATGCCTTCCAGCACGCCAATCAGCACCACCGAAAAGCCGATGCTTTGCAGGTAAATCGGCATAACAGGGTATAACATTTCGCTTGCCGTGTCGGTAAACAGGCTGATAAGCGACAAAATCCAAACCGTGCGCGTCAGATGTTTCAAAATCCGTTCGTTAGTTGAGTGTTAAGCATTGGCGCGTTTCAGTACCTGCAAGAGTTCTTCCAAATTGTGCAGCGTATCTTCTAATTTTTCCTTGCTCAACACCGAAAACAAGGCAATATTGGCTTTTCGGCGAAAGGGTTCTATGCGTTGCAAAATCTGAATACCGCGAGGCGTGAGCCGCAAAATTTTGCGTCGGCGGTCGGTTTCGTCAAGCGTTTGTTCTACCAAGCCCTTGGAAGTCAGCAGATTGAGAATGTTGGTGATATTGGGGCGCGATACGTTCAGCGCTTCGGCAATGTCGGAAGCCAGCATTCCCGCGTTGTGCTGAAAGTGCTTGTCGGCAGAATAATGCTTGCCGATATACGGAATATTGGGGTCGCCGTAGATGTAGAGCATGATAATCCACTGTTGAGTGGTGATGCCCACCAACTCACTGATAATATCGCCGCGGCGGTTCAATGCCGCAGCAAGTTCCAGAATTGTCAGCACTAATTTTTCTTCAATGGCAGGGCTTTGCATGGCTGTATGGTTGAATTGTTAATGAGCAGGTTGCAATTGCGGCTTTTTCATGAATTGCAAAGCAAGTACACAAATACAGGCAAAGCCGCAAAGTAATATCATCGTATCAAATGCGCCCAGATAGCTGCCGCTGTTTTTGCGCATAGAGCCTAATACAATAATGCCCATGCTGCCGGCAAGTGTGTCTATCATGGTAAAAATTCCCAAAATTTTTCCGTAGGAACTGCCGCTGTACAGTTCAGCCACTACAACCTGAATCATGGTGAATGCGCCGCTGAATGCAATTCCGTACACTAATGCGTACACATACATCATCGCCGTCGGTAAGTCGGCAAGGTAGCGCAGCAATACAGTGCCTATCAGCAGGTTGATAATGGATATGAGCATGATAATCAGCTTGTTGAATCGGTCGCCTAACCAGCCGAACAGCAACTTGCCGATAATGCTGCACAGGAAAAACAGCGAGGTTACGTTCGTTACAATCTCTTTTGTCTGATTCAAATCTTTTTCAATGAACAAGACCTGATGGTTTACTACGCCCGTAATGCAAAACCAAAGCGTAGCCGTTGCCACCAGCAGTAAGTAGAAATAAGGTGTGCGCATGGCAGCGCCTAAGGTCATCCCCGCATGGCCATGTGTACGGTGGTTGTCGGTGGTGAGGTTAGGTGTTTCTCCGTCGGGCAGCAGTCCCATATCGGCAGGGCGGTTGCGAATCAGCAATATCAGCGGCAAGAGCATCCCCGCTACGGCACAGCCCAACAAAATCCACGCGGCACTGCGCCAACCCAGCGTAGCAATGCCCCAACCCGCAATTTTATTAAATAGAGCACCTCCAAAACTTGAACCCATCAGGAAAATGCCGACCGCCAACCCGCGGTATTTGACAAACCACTGCGTAATCAGGTACATGCTGGTAACAATGCCTGCCAGCGTAAGAGCAAAGGCATACAGCACATAAACTCCCTGAATTTGTATGAATGAAGTCGCGCTTGCAAAACCTGCTAATGCAATCAACAAAATGATTGCACCGGATAGCATAATGATTTTGGGCGAATATTTATCTAACAAAATACCGACAAAAGCCGCAAGAATGGATACTAAAAGATACAACAACTGTGCGGGGCGCGAAACCTGTTGATTGTCTAATTGGAACTCATCCAACAATTGCGGGGCAAAAAGCGGCATGGTATTGAGCAAAATACCATTTGTAACCATGTAAATCAGTACCAGAGCGAGCAGTACCCACCAGCCGTAGAAGATGTTTTTCATTTTCGGATTTGCTAAACCAACAAATTAGTTAATTAGGTTAAGCAAAATACACTTTCTTTTTGGAATGCGCAAAGGGGGCTGTCGGCTTGCAAATTTATACCGGCCGATAACCAACGGCATCGGTTCATCATTTGATTTGTTTTTATGAAGCCTTGACGCGTGCGGTATTTTGAATACCGCTAAAATCAATGTTTTTTAGCTGCCAACATATTTAAAGCAATTTTTAACATGGAACAGCAGCAAAAAACCTTTGAGGAAATCATGCGCGAAGAATTTGCGCAACAGGACAGAGCCAATAAGCGCCCGACCATCATCACAGTCATGTGTGTATTAAGGTTTACAGGCCTTATCTTGGTGCTGATATACGCGTTATGGCTCATGCAAGACCCGCTCATAGGCCAATTTGCAGGTCAATTCACGAGTAATTGGTACGCATATTTCATGATAGTTATGGCTGTGGCAAATGGTATAGCCCTCATGGGAATCTGGCAGATGAAGAAATGGGGCGCTTACAGTTACATTGCGCTTTTAACATTTCAACTGTTTTTTGCTTTGATTATCGGAAGATTGTCGGCTGTTGCCGGTATTGCCGATTTTATATGCGTTTTTATAACATTTTTCCATCTTGATAAGATGAGATAGTTTGCGTCACACCTGCATCAGCTCCTCTGCCGCCCGATAGCCGCTTTGGATGGCTCCGTCCAAGTAGCCGTTCCATCGGTCGGCGGTTTCAGTGCCTGCAAAGTGAATATTACCGAAGGGCGTGCGCAGGTGCGGCCCGAAATGCGTCAGTGTATTGGGTGCCATCAGCCCGACGTAGCAACCGCGTGTCCATTCTTCCTCCGTCCAGCATTTGTCGGTGTAAAAAAGCGGGAATGCTGCTTCTTTGCCGAAAAATCGCACGAGCGTTTCCAAGACCATTTGCTTGCGCATGTCAGGCGGCAGGCTGATGAAGTTCCGCGCATCGTTGCCTTCTACGAACACCAGCATTTTGCCGTAGTCGTTGTCGCCCTGCCCAACGTCAAAAGTTACCTTAACGGGAAACTCATCGCTGATGACTTGTCCGCTCAGCCCGTGTTTGCGCCAAAAAGGCACGGGATACACGGCAAAGCATTTCATTGCTGCGCCCATGGGCATCCGCTGGCAGAGTTGCGCTTTCTGTTGCGGCAGCGGCGGCTCAAATCGGATGCGTTCCAGCAGCGCAGGCGGTACGGTCAGGATACACTTCCGCGCCCGAATGATGCCTTGGGCAGTATGTGCCGTAACACCTGTGGCATCTTGCACAATCTTTTGCACGGGACTTTGCAGCACGATGCGGTCGGCAAAGGGGGCAGCTACTTTTTTCAGCAGCCCCTGCGTGCCTTCTTTTAGGATGGTCTGCTGTGCACCGTTGGTAATGCTGATGAGCGTTTCCAGATTGTCGCCTGAGCGCAGGTAGAACAGTGCAAACAGCAGCGAAATTTCCGACGATTCGGCAGCAAAAACCGTCTGTATGCCGATTTCCAGCATGTGCCGCGCTGCTTCCGTGCGCGTGTGTTGCCGAATCCACGTGCGCAGCGTCATTTCATCGTAGCGTTCTGCTTTGGGGTGTTGCCAAGGTTGCAGGGTATCTATTGTGGCAGCTAATTTTTCCAATTGGTTAATCGCGTTTCCCAAATCCAGCAGGCTCAAAATACCGATTTTCGGGATGGTTCCCGTGTAATGGGAAATTTTACCCTTGTAGCTCAGGATGTTGCGCCCTGTGTTGTAGGTTTCGTAAGTGACGGCGTTGGTTTCGTGTACCCATTCCCACACAAGTTGCTGCGTTGGGCCGAGCCACTTCGCACCTAAGTCCAGCGTAATGTCGCCTTCAAAAGTTTCGGTAAGCGTGCGTCCGCCGATGCGGTCGCGGGCTTCTACGACCAGAAAATCGCGGTTGAGGCCATGCAGTTTTTTGGCGGCTGCAATGCCTGCAAAGCCCGCCCCGATAATGAGAATGTCTGTTTGTCGTTCGTTCATGGTTGTGCTGTTGCTGTGGTGAAAAAATACCCGCAAAAAGCCTCCGACAGAGGAATCTTATTGCGAGATACAACGTTTCTTTGCCATATGCAAACCGAAGATTTCAGCCGCGAATGGACATTCCATACTTCGCGCAGCAGCGGGCCGGGCGGGCAAAACGTCAACAAGGTAGAAACCAAAGTTGAGTTGCGTTTTTCCATCCCTACCTCTGCGTTGCTGACCGAGGCAGAAAAAGCGATGCTATTTGCCAAAGTGCCGCATTTGATTAATGCAGCGGGTGAATTGGTGCTTACTTCTCAAAAAACGCGCAGCCAACTTGCCAATAAGGAGGACGTTATCCGCAAGTTTTATGCAATACTTCGGGCAACTTTTACCATTCCCCGCAAGCGAAAAGCTACGCGCCCCTCATTGGCTGCTCAAAAGGAACGCTTGCAGGAAAAGAAACGCCACAGTGCCAAGAAGGCCAACCGTAGGCGCTTTTATTTGGAAGAATAAATTGGGTCAAGACCTGCTACTTGCTCATGCGTCGGCCAAGGGTAATCAGTACTACTCCTGTCAAAATGATGGCAGAGGCAGTCAGTGTGCGCCCGCTGAGCGATTCGTTCAGGAACAACCAGCCTAAAATAATAGCCACTACCGGATTGACATAGGCATAAGTTGAAACCAATGCAGGAGGCGCATTGCGCATCAGCCAGTTGTAAGACGAGTAGCCCAGAAAAGAGCCGATAAAAATCAGGTAGCCCATCGCCAGATAGGTTCGGAGGTTCATCCGCGAAATGGCTTCCCATGCGTCAGGTTCTGTGAAAGTGCTGATAATCAACGCAAAAATGCCGCCTGCCAGCATTTGAATGGCCGTTGATTGCAGGGGGGGCGGCATGGTCAGGTGGGGAGCACGCAGCGAGCCATATGCCCACGAAACGGAGCCCACTAATACAAGCACGGCAGGAAACCAAACAAGGTCAGATGTGTTCAATCCTGAAAAAGGATTCAGCAGCACAGCCATTCCGAAAATGCCCAGCAGCAAGCCCGTAACTGTAAGTTTGTGCGGCTGCAACTTGCTGAATAACAGAAAGTCCAATACAACCGTCCAAATGGGTAAGGTGGCTACTAACAACGCCACAATGCCGGTCGGCATAAACTTGATGGCATAGGAGAGGGCAGTATTACCAACACCTACCAACATTACGCCAACCTGAACCGCTCCCAGCGTTTGCCGGCCGTTGGGTAGCACAGGGTGCATACCTTTGGCAAGCCTCCAGAGAACGGCAATCAGCAATAAGATAACTCCGCCGACCAGAAAGCGAAGGGAGGATGCCAGAATAGGCGGCAGCACTTCCAGCGCATAGCGAACACCTAAAAAAGTAGAACCCCAAACCAAGTAAATTACCAACAGGTTCAAATAAACGGGCAGAGAATTTTTTTGCACGGTTTATATGTGAAAAATTAAACGATACAGCTTCTATTTATGTGCGATTGGCCACATAAACGCCTCCTACAATCAGTCCCATACCTGCCAGATGTAAAAGGCCGAACGCTTCGCTGTCGGCAATGCCCCAGAGCATAGCAAAAACGGGAATCAGATAGGTTACGGAACTTGCAAAAACGGGAGAGGTCATTTTTACCAGTTTGTTGAAAAAAACCAGCCCCAGCGCTGTGCCGAAAATACCCAAGATACCGATGTACCCCAAAGCAGCCCACGCTTGTTCACCTTGTGCAAGTTTGGCGGGCAAATCGCCTGTTACCGACAGATAGGCGAGGGCGAGCGGCCCTACCATACCCATTGCAGTAGCGGAAATAGCCAAAGAAGGCAGTTGGCGCAAATATTTACCAATCACATTGACACTGATGCCATAACAAAGTGTTGCCGCTACAATCAGCAGTGCGTAAGGGTTAAATCCGCCGACTTCGCCGCCCGACTGAATCAGGCTAAGCCCGATAGACCCTGCAAAGCCCATTGCGATGCCGAGCAACTGCCACTTTTTCAGTCGGAAAGAAAAAAACAGTACCCCGATAAGCAGCGTAAAAATGGGCGTGAGTGCATTTAGAATACCTGCTACCGAACTCGGCAAGTATTGCTGTGCCGTAGCAAAAAGAAAAGCGGGCAGCAGATTGCCGCAAAAACCCGTGATAAAAATGTAGGGCAGGCTCTTGGCAGGAATCAGCCGCAGGTTGTTGATTGCAATGGGCAGCAGTAGCACAAAAGCTATAACAATGCGGAGCGCGCCCACTTCACCCGCAGCAAATACCGTCAGTCCGCGTTTCATCAGGATGAACGAACTGCCCCATACAAAAGCCAGCGCCAGCAGTATCAGCCATGCCAGCCTTTTGTCAGTTTGCGGAACACTCATGCAGTGGTCGGATTTTCAATGGGGTGAACGGTAAAACCTGCTGCTGCCAAGTGTTCCCAGAATCGGGGATAAGATTTTTCCACTACTTCGGGGCGTTCTATTTGCAGCGGATGCAACAACGCAAGCGGTGCAAATGCCATTGCCATGCGGTGGTCTTTGTAGGTACGTACCATCTCCTCCGATGCCCGAAGCGGTGTAACTTCGTTGCCGTGCACGTAGAGTGTATGCCCATCCACTTCATGCGTGGCGATGCCGAAGCGGGCAAGTTCTGTTTGCAGGGCGGTCAAGCGGTCGGTCTCTTTGATGCGCAGACTTTCCAAACCGCTGAGTTTCATGCGGATACCTTTGGCTGCGCCAATAACGGCGATGGTTTGTGCCAAGTCGGGGCAGTCGCTGAAATCCCACTCAAAACTTTCCACATGAGAGGTTTTCGTCAGTTGCAGGCCATCATCGGTGAAGTCCGATTTTACGCCGAGTTGCTCCATAATATCAATAATAACGCGGTCGCCTTGCAGCGAGTCGGTCTTTAGCCCCAGCAGTCGGATATCGGCTTTGTGTGCCAGCGCCGCTATGCTGAACCAGTAACTGGAAGCCGACCAGTCCGATTCAACAGTGTAAGCAGCGGCATGATAGGATTGTTCGGGTACATGGATGCTGTCGCCTTCCCAAGTTGCCTGTGCGCCAAAGCGTTGCATCAGTTGCAGCGTCATTTCAATGTAGGGGCGCGAGCCGATTTTACCCGTGAGTTGCAGCGTAAGCCCCCCGGGAATCACAGGGGCAACCATCAGCAAGGCAGAAATATATTGACTACTTACATCGCCCCGAATGGTAATATGATTTTGACGTGGCGAAAATCCGTTGATGCGGATAGGAGGGAAGCCCTCATTTTTTTCATAGGAGATATCCGCACCGATTTGCCGCAGTGCATCTACCAAAATGCCAATGGGGCGTTCCTGCATACGCGCGGTGCCCGTGAGTATGCTTTTGCGACGGGTTGCCGCACAAAAGGCCGTCAGAAAGCGCATGGTAGTTCCGGCATCCAGCACATCCAGCACCTCATCCGAAGACGCAAGCAAGCGTTGCATGGTTTGAGTATCGCGGGCTTCGGAAAGGTTTTCCAATCGGCAGTATTCTTGGCACAAAGCAGCGATAATCAATGCGCGATTGCTTTCACTCTTGGAAGAAGGCAGTGGAACAACAGATTGTATAATGCCTGTGGGGTGTTGCAAAGCAATGGCAAAAGCATTACGGTTGGCAGATAATTCCATGTACAACAATTGATACTGCACAAAGATATGTTCTTTTTTAATCTGCCGGTGCTTGTGAAACTCTACCCGTTTGGTGTAAATTGTGGCTCAATCGGAATGATGTAATGAATAGGATAGGTGTGATTTTATTTGCGGTGCTGTGTTGCCTCGCAATTACGGGTAATGATGCATACGCACGTCAAGCGGCAGAGGCAGACAGTTTGGAGCGTTCGCTGCAAAACCCCCAACCCGATACGGTACGCATCCGTGCACTGAACCGCTTAGCATTTCTGCTCCGCAATTCTCAAATAGAGAAAGCCCGCACCTATGCCGAAGCGGCCTATAAACTCGCCCAAAGTGCATCCTACAAACTTGGCATGGCCGAAAGTCTGGGCTTTTTGGGGCTGATTTATTACAGGTTGGGCATGCACGACCAAGCCATTGACCGACATTTGCAGTCGCTCAAACTGTTTGAAGAACTGAAAGACAACCGCCAGATAGCTTTCCGATACAACGATATTGCCAATATCTACGTTACGCAGGGCTACTACGACCGTGCGTTGGAATACCACAATAAGTCGCTGATTCTCAAACAGAAAATCAACGACCGCGAGGGTGTAGCCACAAGTTTGAAAAACATTGCCAATATGTATTTGGCGCAAAAAAAGTACACCGAGTCGTTGGAATATTGCCTCAAAGCGCTGCCCATTGCCGACTCGCTCGGCGACCAGCGGCTGCGTGGTCATATCCTGCAATTTTTGGGTGAAATTTACTTGGCACAGCGCGACTACAAACGTGCCATTGATTACCTGCAAACATCTTACAATATCAAAGCCGCCATCAACGAGCAATTTACCCTCTCGCGCCTGCTGAACAGCATCGGCAATGCTTACCTGAACCAAAACGATATTCCCCGTGCCCTGAAATACTATCAGGATGCGCTGACGCTTGCCAAAAAGACAGGCGTAAAATTGGAAGAACAGATTTCATACGGCAATATCTCCAATGCCTACCGCTTGCTGAACGACTATAAAAAGGCATACGACTACCACGTGCTGTTTATGAACATGAAAGATTCTATTTTCAATGAAACAAGCCGTGAGAAAATCACCATGCTGGAAACCCGTTTTCAGTCGGAGAAGAAACAGGCCGAAATAGACCGCCTGAACATGGAAAGTACCCTGCAACAACAAGAAATAGCACAGCAAAACCAGCGATTTTATTTTATTGTGGGCTTGGTAGCCATTTTGGCTGTATTTGGTGTGGTGATGGTGCGTGCCAACAATCAGCGCAGGCTTACCAACCTGTTGCTGCAAAAGCAAAAACAGGAGATAGAGATAGTTTACAAGGAATTAGAACTGAAAAACAACGATATTACCGCAAGTATCAACTATGCCAAGCGGATTCAGTCGGCCATTATTCCTTCCGAAGAACGCCTGCGTTCATTCTTCCCCGAATCCTTTGTGATGCTCAAACCGCGTGATATTGTTAGCGGCGATTTTTATTTCCTCGAGAAAGTAGTTGCTACCGACGGCAGAGAAAAAATTGTACTGGCAGCAGCCGACTGCACCGGGCACGGCGTGCCGGGCGCACTGATGAGTATGGTAGGCAACGACCTGCTCAGTCAGATTGTGAATGAGCGGCAAATTACCCATCCCGACCTAATTCTGAATCAGTTGCACCAGAATCTGCGCCGTGTGCTCAAAATAGAAGACTCCGACAGCCGCGACGGGATGGATATCGCCATCTGCACATTTGATATGGAAACCCGTCAATTGGAATATGCAGGAGCAATGAGTCCGCTCTATCTGGCACGCAACGGAGAAATTACCAAGGTAAACCCCGATAAAAAACCAATCGGCGGCAGAATGGCGGGCTACTCGGGCGCTTTCACCCGCTGCACATTTGATATTGAAGGGGAAACCATGCTATACCTTGCCTCCGATGGCTACCAAGACCAGTTCGGGGGGATTCACAACAAGAAATTCATGTCTAAAAACTTCCGCCAATTGTTACAGGATATTCACATGTTGCCTATCTATCAGCAGCAACAAAAAGTAGAGTCTGTATTGGCACACTGGATGAGTTTTGGCCCCCAAAAACAAACCGATGATATTCTGCTCATTGGGGTTAGGTTGAAAGGATAGTTTTTTGTTTCGGCAGGTAAAAAAACATTGTATAATATTTCTACACTTTTGCCCGTAAATGCACTTTCTCTTACAAATTTCACGGCAGGTGCAGCTATTATGCCAATCACTCCTATACGATGGTTGCTTATTCAGTAATAACGCAACAGGTTTAACAATGTATCAATGTAGGGCTGAATATGATGAAAAAAATGCAATACATCTTGCTTTAATGCTTACTGACGCATATGCACTACATAGGATGTACTAAACGATTTTGTTGCGAAAAAGTTGCAAAAGTTACATGTTATTTTTTGGGTACATCTGTTTACATACTTGCAACCATCATATAACTAAATTATGTTTGCGATTAAGGGTGTGTTACCCGTAAGTTAAAAACTATTTGCAACCTACATCCTTAGAATTTCACATGCGTCGAGTCAGTTTACCATTCTAATTAATTGACTGCTGCCCGGGTGGCAGGGTTATTTCGTCTCTTACAATCACTACCAATTTTAATTTTATTACTAATCGATGAAGCAAAAATTACTTCATTGGCTGGGTGTGCTATTGCTTGGCATATCCTTGCCCCTCCATGCGCAGGTAATTGCGCCGCTACCGGACAAAACCGACAAAGTGCGTCTGGAGCAAATCAGAAAAGAAGCGACACAACGCTCTGAGGCGGTTAAGCAGCGCTTGGAAGAGTTTTCTAAGCGTCCCGATTGGGCGAAATCGCGCTATGCGAAGTACTACCAAAACGGAAAGGTGTACGGCGTTGAGGCTATCCTGCCCGATGGTACGGTGTTGGTGAATGAAATCAACTCTAACGTAGGAGCAGCCAACACTACCCGTGCCAGCAGCTTGTGGACAGGTGGCAGCCTTGGTCTAAACCTGAACGGTGAGGGTACGCAGTTTGGTGTGTGGGAAGCCTTTGATACCACTCCTGAGGGTTCATCTGTGGCGGCGGTACTGCCTACGCACCAAGAGTTAATCGGTCGTGTTACGATTATGGACGGCACAGCATTGCCCGGAGGCCGTGGTTCAAACCATGCTACACACGTAGCCGGTACGCTGGCGGCCTTAGGCGTAGTTCCTGATGCCAGAGGGATGGCACGTGCCGCACAAATTCTTTCCTACGACGTAACCAACGATGCTGCCGAAATGGCTGCCGCTGCGGCAAGCGGTCTGGTAATTTCGCAACACTCTTACGGTGTAAATGCTGTTGGTACAGGTGTTACAGAGGCATTTCGCGGTGCATACAGCGTAACTGCTCAGCGTTGGGATGAGATTGCCAATGCAGCGCCTAACTATCTGATGGTAAAATCAGCCGGCAATAACGGTTCTGATGGTACTAACCCTGCTTTTGGTACGGGCTACAACGTTTTAACGACTTCTTCCAACTCTAAAAACGTACTGGTAGTAGCCAATGCTTCTATTGTAAACTTTTACGGCGGCCCTTCCAGTGTGGTTATTGCATCATCCAGTTCACGCGGCCCTACCGATGACGGTCGTATCAAGCCGGATATTACAGGTGCAGGGGTGCTTCTTTACTCACCTATTGGTAATACAGCGACCTCTTATGACAGCTATACGGGAACATCAATGTCCGGCCCCAATGTTGCCGGTTCTGCAGCGCTTTTGCAACAGCACTGGCGCAATTTGTTTTCCGGTGTTTCTTTCCGTTCGGCTACGCTGCGCGGTTTGATTATTCATACAGCAGATGAAGCCGGTCTTGCTCCGGGGCCTGATTACATCTATGGTTGGGGCTTGATGAATGCCGCACGTGCTGCGCAAATGATGTCTCACGTGGCCGCAAGCGGTACGCAACACATATTGCAGCAAAACATCCTGAACAACGGCGGTACATTTACTACCAATGTAGTCGCTTCGGGTAACGAGCCGCTCCGCTTTACCATCTGCTGGAACGACCCGGCAGCTACCGGCTCTGACTCGCCAACCCTGAACGACTTTACTGCCCGTTTGCGTAATGATTTGGACTTGCGTATTACAGATAATGTAACCGGGCAGGTGTTTTTCCCTTGGACAATGCCCTATCAGACAACTAACCCTCCGACCGCGGCATCGCGTTCTACTGTGGCGACACAAGTGGCACAGCAAAATGCAGACAACAACCGCGATAACGTAGAGCAGGTAGTTGTTTTCACCCCCGTACCCGGTCGCAGCTATACGGTTTCTATTACCCACAAAGGTTCATTAGTGGGTGGTTCTCAGGAATATGCTCTGTTGGGAAGCGGTATCGGCGGTACTCCGATTGCCGGCTCACAGGCTACCAATACTGCCGACTCACGCATTGAGAACGTTACTTTTGCTACCATCAATAATACCAGCAACGCACCCGGTGCATGTACGGGTTATACAGATTTCAGACAGTCTGTAACAGCGCCATCTTTGTTTGTAGGACAAACCGTGAACTTCAGCGTAACGCTGGGTACTTGTGGCGCTAACGCAAACAAGCATGTTCGTATGTATCTTGACTGGAACGGCGACGGCGATTTTGACGATGCAGGCGAACTGATTGCTCAATCAACTGCTCCGGTGAACGGAATAGGCGGAGCTACACTGAATACATCTTCTGTGGTTGTTCCGAGTAATGTAGCGATAGATGGCGTGGCAACGTTACGTGTGGTTTGCGTGGAAACCAGCAATGTAAACGATATCCAGCCTACAGGTGCTTATCTGAAAGGTGAAACAGAAGACTATCTGGTACGCTTTACCCGTCCAAGCAGCGATGTGGGTGTAGAGAGTTTTGTATCTCCGTCCGGTTCTCCTTGTGCCGGTAATATTCCTGTTACCGTGCGTATCCGTAATTTTGGTACAGGTGCTGTTAGCAACATTCCGGTGCAGTTTACTGTAAACGGTGGTGCTCCTGTTACAGCTACCTTCACAGGAACCATTGCAGGTGGAGGCGTTGCAACCTTTACTGTTGGTACATTTGCAGCAACTCCTAACACACTTTATACAATTGTAGCGCAGACTACACTGTCTGGCGATGCAAATAATGCTAATAACAGCCGCTCATTAAACGTTACTACGGCTGTTACGCCATCTATTCTGGCATCCTCTTCGGCAAGCTGCGGTGCTGTGAATCCGACCGACCTGATATCTTTAATTGCCACTGTAAGCGGCAGTACAGATGTGGTTCATTGGTACAATCAGGCAACAGGAGGTACACGCATTGCTTCAGGTAATAATACAACAATTACCAAAGCAGTGGCAGATGCCCTTCCGGTGTCTAATACCGTTTACGCAGCACTGAATGAATTTAGTGCTACGGGAGTAGGCCCTGCCAATACAACGCTGGGTGCTACAGCAACAGGTAGTTATGCACAAGCTACGGCAAGACCTATATTCAATGTTACAACACCTTTCCGTATTGCAAGTGCAAGGCTGTATATTAGCGAAGTTGCCAGTGGGACTACACCTACCGGTACGCCGGGCACACCTGTAGGCACCATTATTTTCCGTGTCATCCGCACAAGCGATGGGCAGATTATGAGCACCTCAGTAGTACAGGCACGTGTAACTTCTGCCGCAGGTGATATTTTCCCTGTAGATATTCTCTTCCCTGCTGCGGGTGAATATTCTATTGCTATTGAATATGAAGGGACTTTCGGTTTGTTCAGAAACAACGGTTCTGTGCCGGGAACATTATATCCTATGAATTTGGGACCTGCGCCTTCTGTTGCTCAAATCACAGGAACAAGTGCAGGTGCCGGATTCTATTATTGGCTATATGACATGACGCTTGCCGGTGCTGGTTGCTCTGCCGGCAGCCGTGTGCCTGTAACTATCAATATCAGCCCTGCTCCTGTGGCAACTATTACACCCGCAGGCAGCACCGTAGTATGTGATGGCAGCACTGTTACATTGAATGCTAACACCGGTACAGGTTTCACTTATCAGTGGCAGCGCAGAACCGGTGCAGCGGCATTCGCCAATATTGCAGGTGCAACAAGTGCATCTTTCAATGCAGGCAGAGTGGCAACAACAGAGGTTACAGCAAACGAGGTATTTGAATATCGCGTGATTGTTACCCGCCCTGACGGCTGTCAGGCAACTTCATCGCCTGTTACGGTTACGGTAGTGCCTTGGCCTACACAGGTGCGCATTATTCCGCAAAACGGCAGCACACAACTGTGTACAGGCGCAACACCAAACTTAATACTGCGTGCTTCTGCACCTGTTGGTCTTAATAATAATACCAATTTCAATTACGAATGGCGCAGAAATGGCGCAGTGGTAGCTACCGGTACAGGAACGGGTGCCAACGGTTGGGAATATACTGCTACGCAAACCGGTGAATATACCGTAACCATTACTCCTATTACGGCGGGTTCGACCTGTTCAATGACTTCGCCTCCAATTACTATCACGGCAGCAACTCCTGTACTTTCTGACTTGAATGCAATTGCCTGCGCAGGCAGCCCTGTACAACTGTCAGGAAGCACTACAAGCGGCAATATTCACTGGTACACAGCACCTACAGGCGGTACGTGGTTAGGAACAGGCAATAGCATTACTACAACAGCTATTGCATCACCTACCACTTATTATGCGGCCGTAAATGAATTTACAGGTACAGTGCCTTCTCCACCGTTGGGTGTAAACGGTAGCTTTACAAATTTTGGAAGCGGCTTTATGTATTTTAATGCCGAGCAACCGCTTCAGATTAATCAGTTCTCTATCCGATTGCAGAATACAGGTGCTACTGCCGGTACCGTAATCTTATTCTTGTTGGATAAAGATTTTGGCAGTGTCATATCTTCTCGTTCATGGGCAATTCCGGGCGGAACCCCTGCAGGCAACTTTAACCTTTCTATGGCCGCCGCACCGCTGGTTGTGCCTGAGGCAGGTAATAACTATGCCTTACTGGTGCAGTTCCAAGGTACTACGATGCAAGGATACCGTAATAATACCGGTATAGGTTTAGCTTATCCTTATACTATTCCGGGTGTCATTTCTTTTACAGGTACTAATCAAGCACCATCAACGGGATTCTACTATTACATGCATGACATTCAGGTATCTGCTATTGGTTGTGCTACCACACCTCGCACAGCAGTTCATGCAATCCCCGGCCCTGCAACAGCTACACTGTCTGCATCCGCTTCTGCTATTGAACTGTGCGACGGTCAGACAACTAATTTGAGCGTAGCCCTGACAGGTCGTGCGCCATGGTCGCTGACTTATACCAACGGTACAACCAACACAACGGTGAATAACATCATGTCATCACCTTATGTAATCAACGTTGGAACGGCAGGCAATTACTCGCTGGTGTCAGTATCTGATGCCAATAACTGCGCCACAGGCAATACAGTAAGCAATAATACAATTACTGTTACTACACCTGCACGCATTGGCGTAACACAAGGAGCAACTGCACTGGCATCGGGCAGTACGGTTAATTTTGGCACGACTACCTACGGGTCGCCTGTGGACGTAACGCTGACACTGAGCAATACCTGCAACAGTACGCTGAACATTGTTTCGCTGCCTATTACAGGGCCATTCTCTTTGGTTGGTGCAACCCTGCCTATTAACCTTGCTCCGGGCGCTTCTACTAATATCACAGTACGTATGTTAGCCAATGCAGCAGGTGCTGCCAACGGCATACTGACTGTGAACAGTAATGCACTAAATGAGCCTTCGTTTGTGATTAACCTGAACGGTACGGTTAATAAAGCTCTTGCAACGTTCCGTGCCAATGACAGAAGTATTTTCTTCCGTCAGCCAATACCAACGCTTACTTTTACGGTAACAGGCTTACAGTTTGGCCAAACCTTAGCAACATCGGGCATTACAGGTTCGCCGGCTATTTCCACAACAGCTACAAGCAACAGCCCTGCGGGTGTTTATCCGATTACGATTAGTATTGGTTCACTTGCGTCTGCCAACTACGATTTTGCATTTGTCGATGGTACGCTGCGTATCTTTACACCTGTACCTCCTCCTCCATCAGGCTTAAACCTGAGCACGCTGCCTGTTTTGCAGGACAGAGTGTTTAACCCGCAAGGTGAGCTCATCAATGCGCAGATGCAGTTGCAAAACGGTCAGGCGGCACAGCGGACGGTTTCAGGGCCGATAGTCCCCGTGTTTGAGCGCGGACAATTGGTCGGCTATCGCATCACAGGTGCAGGTACGGTATGCTTCACCTTCTTCGGTGAGCCCAATACCAA
>NZ_JAJPRF010000023.1 GCF_021206925.1 Rhodoflexus caldus
CATTGGACAGGTAGCTGTAAAAAATCACTTTGAGCATCATGCGCGGATGGTAGGCCGATGTGCCGCCACCCTTATAGCGCTTGACCAACTCTGCGATATCCAATTGCTCCACTACCTGATCTACCAGCCGGACAGGATGGTTGTCAGGAATCTTATCAAAAATATTGACCGGAAACAGTTCGGGACTTTTGCCCGGTCGCTGCTTAAAGACTACTTTGCCCATGCACTTATATACTGCTTGCAAAGCAAAGATAATCAATTAATTAGAGGCTGTCCAGACTTTTTGGACAGCCTCTTTTTTGTTACTTATCAGAGTAACATTTGCTTGCGGTGAGTTTTGTTGAGCAGGTAAAAACAGAATACACCGCTATTTCATATAAACCTGAAAATACAGAAGTTGTTTGAGGAAATATTTTACGTAAGTAATTAAAAATCAAACAATTAAGCCTGACAGATTTTTTAAAATCCGTCAGGCTTAGTTAAGTAAGTGAGCAATTTAAAACGACCTTTCAAATTTACCGCAAAGCCCACTGAGTATTACGCAAAGAGCGCTAAGTGTTTTTATGATAAATTTTTTCTTTGTGTACACTGCGGTTAAACCTTTGCGCACTCTGCGGTAAAAAAGAATGCGTTAATTTGCTCACCTGCTTATAAAAATCAGCAGAAAACTGCGCCATTTGCAACACGCTGTGTGCTTATGCGATGCGCTGTCATGTGCTTACTTAAACAGGCCGCAATCCGAAATTATTCGCCCGAATTGCAGCCCATCGGCTGATTTATACTTCTCTGTGTACTTGGCTCATTACGCGATTCATGCGAATAATGCCAAATTTTTCCAGAATCACCATGATGACATAAGTCATGTCAATTTCGTGCCAGCGCACACCGCCAAAGTTGGGTCTGCCCCCGAATCTGTGGTGATTGTTGTGGTAGGCTTCGCCCATCATCAGCCAGTCAAAAGGGAACAAGTTTTTGGAAGTATCGCTCACTTTAAAATTGGTGTAGCCGTATTTATGCGCAAACCAATTGATAATCATGCCGTGAATGGGTGCCATTAGCCATGCCACAGGCAAAAAAATCCATTGCCACCAAGCTGTTGCAAAAAAGTAAAAGAAAGCGGCATAGGCAAGCCCCCACGCAATGCGTGAGAACCACGAACTGGCAAACAGGTCAAATGACTGCCACTGCGGTACATTTTTCAGGAATCGCTCATCTACTTGTACCCGCTTTTTCAAAATATCCGTGTAGCGGTTTTTGGTGCGCCACATCATCAGAATCGGGTTGTGGTCATACTTGGGTGAGTGAGGGTCTTTTTCGGTATCTGCAAAAGCATGGTGCATGCGGTGCATCACGCCGTATGCATAAGCACTCAGATAATTAGAACCTTGTGTAAGCCATGTAAGCACAAAACAGATTCTTTCTGTCAGTTTGGACATACTGAAACTCTGGTGGGCAGCATAGCGATGAAGGAAAAAACTTTGAAAAAAAAGTCCTGAATACCACAGGACAACAATGAAGATAAGTACTGTCATTTTTTGGTAAGGAATGAATTTAAAACCCCAAAAGTCTGCAAAAGATTCCTAATTCTCCTTAATTTCCGATTCTATGGTTGTACTTTTTGTTGTCGCTTTGCGCGAAAGTTCTATAAATAATCCAATTTGCAGGAAATCAGCACCTGTTTCATCATTGATGCGATAGTCAAACTGGTGCAAATAGCCGACTTGCAGCGAAACTTGCGGCGAAAACCGATGATTGAGCGTAAAAGCCAGACGGTTGCGCTCAAAATAGGGCTCACGGTCGGTAAAAAATAATTCGTTGGTAACGCTGAACAAATAGGGCTGATAGCCTTTTTTGTCATCCCCGAAAGGATAGGCAGCCCCCAAGCGATAGCGGAAACGGTTGCGGTAGCCATTAGCAGAAAAACGCATTTCCATTCGGTAGCGCTGCTCTATTTTTAACTTACCGATGTATTGTGTCAGCGAAAGATGCGGCCACAGGCGGATTTCGCTGTTATTCTTCGGGCGCACAAAATCTCCTCCTTCACGGTAAGTGTCATATTGCCCCATGCCCATACCCGCATATACATTTGGGTAAACTTTGTAGGTAAAACCGCCTTTGTATTCGTGATAGTGGAAATGGTCGTAGAAACGCAGTGAGCGCAACTGTGCCTCAGCGAAAAAGCTCAACTGCGGCGTGTAGGCATAGCGAATGTTGATTGTATTCCAACTGCCCAATGTTTCGTCTTGTCCCTTTGCTTGTGGGGCAAGGCTGCATAAACACACTGCAAGCAACCCAATGCTTGTCAAATAACTGTTTTTTGCCATTCCGTCTGTCAAAAAGACGGCAAATGTAGCCAATAAGCAGTTGTGCAACCAAGCCGTTTAAATTGAGCCTAAAATTTTTATGTTTAACCAAAAAAATCGGAAGCCTCTGCATGGTGATAACTGCCATGTGAGGCTTCCAATCAGTTGATACACGAACCTGACAGGTTTTTGATACCTGTTAGGTTTAAATACGTGTTTTTCAAGTATTTACACGCACTTTTTTACAAATCTCCTGCGTTTTTATATACTTCGCTAATGAGCGCTTGCTAATGGTTCAAAGCCGCGTGAATTTGTTCTTTGAAGTAGGCTATGAAGCCATCAATCGGCATACTTCCCAAGTCGCCATCGCCTTTTTTGCGGACAGCTACGGTGCGCTCTTGCTGCTCTTTTTCGCCTACAATCAGCATGAACGGTACTTTCTTAACCTCTGCATCGCGGATTTTACGTCCGATTTTTTCATCGCGTTCGTCTAAATATCCGGCAATGTCATTTTCCTGCAACAGATTAAATAATTCCTGTGCATAGTCCTGATATTTTTCCGAAATTGGCAATACTGCCACTTGGTCAGGCGACAGCCACAGCGGGAAATTGCCGGCGCAGTGTTCGGTGAGTACGGCCACAAAACGCTCCATAGAGCCGAAAGGCGCGCGGTGAATCATCACCGGCCTGTGTCGCTGATTATCAGCCCCGATGTACTCCAACTCAAAGCGATTGGGCAGGTTGTAGTCCACCTGAATGGTGCCCAGTTGCCACTTGCGCCCCAGTGCATCTTTCACCATGAAATCCAGTTTAGGGCCATAGAATGCGGCTTCGCCATATTCCACTACGGTTTTCATGCCTTTTTCCTGTGTGGCCTCAATAATGGCACTTTCTGCTTTTTCCCACAGTTCATCATCGCCTATGTACTTGCTGCGGTCTTCTTGGTCGCGGAGCGATACTTGGGCAATGTACTCCTCAAATCCTAATGCCGAAAACACATACAGTACAAGGTCAATTACCTTCTTGAACTCCTCTTTTACTTGGTCGGGGCGGCAGAAAATATGCGCATCGTCTTGCGTAAAGCCGCGCACACGGGTCAGACCGTGCAACTCACCACTTTGCTCGTAGCGATAAACCGTACCGAACTCTGCCAAACGCAGCGGCAAATCGCGGTAGGAACGCGGTTTGGCTTTATAAATTTCGCAGTGATGCGGGCAGTTCATTGGTTTGAGCAGGAACTCTTCGTCTTCATCGGGCGTATGGATGGGTTGGAAAGAATCCTTGCCGTATTTAGCAAAGTGCCCGGAAGTTATATAAAGTTGCTTGCTGCCGATGTGTGGCGTAACTACCTGCTGATACCCTGACTTAACCTGTGCTTTTTTCAGGAACTGCTCCAAGCGGTCGCGGAGGATAGCTCCTTTGGGCAACCACAGTGGCAAACCTTGCCCTACTTTTTCAGAGAAAGTAAAGAGTTCCAACTCTTTGCCCAGTTTGCGGTGGTCGCGTTTTTTGGCTTCTTCCAGCAGGGTGAGGTACTCTTTCAGTTCCTTGTCTTTGGGGAAAGTGATGCCGTAAATGCGGGTCAGCATCTTATTTTTTTCGTTGCCCCGCCAGTATGCACCGGCTGTGTTCAAAAGTTTAACAGCCTTGATAAATCCTGTGTCGGGAATGTGCGGCCCGCGGCACAGGTCGGTAAAATTACCTTGCTGATAGAAAGTAATTTCGCCGTCATTAAGGCCTTCTATCAGTTCTAACTTATACGGGTCGCCTTTTTCGGTAAAATAAGCAACAGCATCGGCCTTACTTACTTCAGAACGCTTGAAAGTGTTTTTCTGCTTGGCAAGTTCCAGCATTTTTGCCTCGATTTTTTCAAAGGCATCTTGCGTAAAGGTATGGCCGTTGAAATCGATGTCGTAGTAAAAGCCGTTTTCAATAGCCGGGCCAATACCTAATTTGATGCCCGGATAAAGGGCTTCCAGCGCTTCTGCCATCAGGTGCGCCGATGAATGCCAGAAAGTGGCCTTGCCTTCTGCGTCGTTCCATGTCAGCAGTTGCACGGTAGCATCTTGCATAATCGGGCGGGTGGCGTCCCATACCTCACCATTGACCTTGGCAGCCAGCACGTTGCGCGCCAGACCTTCACTGATGCTTAGTGCGATGTCCATTCCGGACGAACCTTGGGCAAACTCACGAACGTTGCCGTCGGGAAGTGTAATTTTGATGTTCATATCAGATAAAAAATTAAAAAGCGCTTGCGTACAACTGCAAGCGCAACGGACAAATTATTTACGGTACTATTTAGGGAAAAACTTGTCGCGAATAGCGCCTATACGCTCCTGAGTTTTACCTGTTTTATCGTCTTCGTACTTATTGGCCAATTGCAGCGCAGGGCCGCCAATATCGCCGTAAATGCGTGTGTCGTCGGCATTAACAGGCACTAACTTGGCACGGTTGTGATTTTTGATGCCGCAGGAAGCAGCACCCAGCAAAATGAATGCGAATAATGCAAAGCGAATTTTCTTCATCGTTATAATATGATTCGGTTTTATGAATTTAAAATTGTTGTGAACGAATGGCGGGCAACCCTGTATTGGCCATGTTGGTTGTTGCACGGCTCAACAGTGTTCCCGATTCATTATAAAGTTCTGCCACCGCATTGACAATCGTTTTACCTGCACGGGTAACTTTTGAACGTGCGATAACTTTTTCGCCAACTTTTGCGGGTGCAAGAAAATCCACCGACAAATTTACCGACACATACAGATTTTCAAGCCCATACAAGGCGACCGTCATGCCGACAATGTCATCCAAAATAGCCGAGTGAATACCGCCGTGGAGCATCCCCGCCGGATTGGTCATTTCTTTGCGAACGATAAATTCGGCTTCCATTTCTCCCTGTTCCACCACTCTCAGCGTGCCGTTCAGCCATTGGGTAAATGGTGGCGCAGGCATTTCAGAAGCAGGTCGGCCAATGTATTGTCGGAAATATTCCAGCATCACTATTTTTTTGTGCAAATATATATAAACAAGGCGTTTTTCAAATCCGATAACTGTTTAGTGTTTGGCCTCTGTGCAATCGGGAAAGTCAATGCTCTGCGGCAGGGGTTATAGCATCGTACAAAGTATACCGCTAACGGGCTTTCAGGACACCTGCTGCTGAAAGCCCCGACAACGGCTTTTGATAAAGGCGATTTTAGGTTGCCTGTGAGCATACCGCCTTGTTGAGGCAGGGTGAACGTTGCGTTATAAAGAAAGTTGTTTTCTTACCAAATCGAGAACAGCATTAGAGGTTAGGCTGATGTTGAGGCTGCGCTCCTGTGAAAGGGCTAATTTTTTGGCAATTACCTGTGTACCGTCGGCGTAGCCTATCCATACCGTACCTACGGGTTTTTCGGGTGTGCCGCCATTGGGGCCTGCGATGCCTGTGGTAGCAATGCCGATGCTTGCTCCGTAGCGCACTCGCACGTTTTCCGCCATTTGGCGAACGGTCTCTTCACTGACCGCCCCGTGCGCCGCCAGTGTTTCGGGCAGCACGCCTAATTGCGAAACTTTTACCTCGTTGCTGTACGCCACAATACCGCCTACAAAATAACGGCTCGAGCCGGCATGTTGCGTAAACTGATGGGCAATGTAGCCGCCCGTACAACTTTCGGCAGTAGCAATGGTTTTACCTTGCTCGAGCAGCAGCGCGGCCACGGTAGTTTCTATCTCGTCATCATCGTAGCCGTAGAAGTGTTTGCCGATAATGGCCACTACTTTTTCCGTTTCGCGGTTGATATCGGCCAACAGGGCATCACGGTCTTTGCCTATACCCGTGATGCGCAGGCGCACCTGCCCCATGCGCGGCAGATAGGCCAGTTTCAGATGTGGCGGCAGTGCCAGTTCCCATTCCTCTATCATATCGGAAAGCGTAGATTCGGGAATGTTGATGGTTTTAATCATCCGATGAATGATGTGGGGCGTTTCAAACCGTTCCTGCAACATGGGCAGCACTGCCTCTTTCATCATTTTTTTCATCTCATAAGGCACGCCTGCCATAGAAACAAACACCTTGCCGTGGTGCTCAAACCACATGCCCGGAGCCGTGCCAATCAGGTTTTGTAATACCTTACAGTTGGCCGGCACGTAGGCTTGTTGCCGATTGGTAGGCGTAACTTCACGCCCGCGGGCACTGAACAGGCGCGTAATGTTGTCTAATACCGACTGGTCAAATACCAGTTCCGTACCGAAATAATCTGCCAGCGTACGCTTGGTAATATCGTCTTTGGTAGGGCCTAAACCTCCTGTTATCAGAATGATGTCGGCCACTGCTTCGGCAGCCTGCAAGGCATTTACAATGGCACTTTGGTTATCGCCTACGGACGTTTTGCGGATGGTACGAACGCCGATTTTATCTAACTCGGCGCTTATCCATTGAGAGTTGGTATCGGTTATCTGCCCGTAAAGTATTTCGTCGCCAATGGTGATAATTTCGGCAAGAACTTGTTTCATAGCTTGTGATTTTTCAGGGCTTGAAATTACATCTTTCGGCAGATATGTCCATCAAATAGCGAAAACAGATGTAACCTTGCAAGGAGCAGCTACGGGGTGCGTGCATGATATTCTAATGACGAAGCCTTCCCAAAAAGCACCTCATAAAATTTTCGGCGGATGCACGCGCTCACAGGCGGGAAAATAATACAAGTCGCAAAGTGATTTTGCGAAAAATGTTTTGTATAAGTGGTTGAAAAACAAAATTTTAAACCTGACGGGCTTGGGATACCCGTCAGGTTGGTATGCATCGGGGGCTTATTGAATCATAATCTGCTTGTTGGCGCTTGTAACCTGTTTGTAGGGCAGTTGCAAGTACAAAATGCCGTTTTCATAGCGCGCGCTGATGGCATCTGCATTCACGTTGTCAGGCAATTTGAATGAGCGCTCCAGCATCTCGTGGTTGTATTCGTGCAGGATGTATTCCTTTTCCTGTTTGCTGTGCTTAACTTTCTTGTCGGCTTTTACGGTCAGGATGCCCTGATGCACACTGATTTCTATGTCGTCTTTGTCAAATCCCGGCGCTACGACTTCTATTTCATAAGCCTCGCCATTTTTGCTGATGTTGGCAGCCGTGTGCGGTGCAATGGATATATGGTCGCCCAATGGGGAGCGGCCTAAAAATTCGTTATCGCCAAAATAATGACCATAGCGTTCGCCAAAACGATGAAAGGGATTATTGCGGCGTGGGAATAGCGTTTCCATACTGTTTGTCGGTTTATTTGATGGCAATTTGACTATTTCTGCCCATGAAAAAAATGACAAAAGTCATCTTGTTTAGTTTTTTAACGGATGCCCACGCGCCCGACAACCAATTCCACGCCTGTTGTTTGGGTTTGCGGAAAATACATCAGCCGCACCCCTGCATCAAAAAGCAGTTGAGCCATTCTACCCACATTAAAATCCATCGTCAGGTCTATGCCCACGGTTTGATAGTTGGTGGTACGGTCGCCTACGGCATAGTCGTAAAACAGCATGGTTTTGATGCGTTGCAGGTTGGCAATCGGCCCCAGCGAAATATCGGGATACCACAGGGGCATACGGTACTCAATGGCACTGCCGTAATACCACTCATGGCTGCGGTAAGCATAGCCGCGCGCAAACAGAATAGGGCTTGTAAACCGATAGTTGCTTTGCTGCTCGTATTGCATGGCACCGCGCAGGGTAAGGGCATGGTGGCGCAGCGCACCCGGCAGGAAAATCTGCCCTTGTGTGGCAAACTGCCCGCCCTCAAAATCGCGGCTGGCGAGCACCTGACGCGCAGAGGCGGCATAAGTAAAGCCTAATCTGCTCACAAGGTCGCGCTCGGCACGGCGCAGAGTGGCGGCATAGCTGAAATTCAGGCCGCCGCTCCAAAGTTCACCGCTGCGGAAACGGTCGGCGAACTGCCCACGGAAATTTCCTGTCTGCCTGTAAGAAGCCGATGTCCCCAGATTGGCACTTCGCAGAAAGCGGGAGTTGGTCAGCACCAACGGGATGCGAGCGCCCAGCGTTGCTACGTTTTCGGTAAACTGCAATTCGCTGACCTGATTGTTTACGCGCACATTGCTGCGGCGCTCAATACTGCTCAGGTTTACATCTATGACAGGATAGAAGCCCTGATAGCTGAACTGCCCGAACCAGTTGCCCGTTTGTTCGTTGGCATTGAACCGATAGCCGACCGTAGTAATGGCTGTGCTCAACAGATTGCGGGAATAGAGGGCTACTTCCAACTGTTCCAAATTGTTGGGGCTGATAAATGGCGACCAACTGTAAATATTGAACAGTTCGCTGAACCTGCCGTATTTGCGCATGGGATAGCTCCGTCGCGGCGGATTTTTCAGTATTCCCTGTGTTTGGGCAAGTTCGGGCTCCTGTTGCAGCAAAGGGCGGAAATAATCGGTAGGCACGGGTTTTACCTGCTCAAAGGGTATCCACAAAGCCGTATCGGCGGCAATGCGGGAGATATCCATGCCATACAAAGTAAAGTCATTGAAGTACAGGTATTTGCCGTCGGGCGAAGCCTTAGGATTGTATGCGCCAAAGGGACGCGCCGTAACCTGCCAGCGTTTGCCGCTTGCCTTATGCAGGGCGTAAATATTGTCTATTCCACTGTAAGAGGAGTGGAAAAATACCCATTCTGCCGAAGCTGCCGGAGCGCCGATGTTTTCATAGCCAAAGGGCAGAAGGTCTTGTATGGTATTGGTTGTCAGTGTAATGCGTGAAAGGGCAGTGCTGCCGTCGTTTTTGTGTCGGAGGCAGAGCAGGTGTTGGCCGTCTGTGTCGTAGCGCAGCATGGAGTACCGAAGGCTGTCGGTATTGGGCAGCCTTTGCAGCACTTCGCCGCTGCTGCTGTTCAGTATCAGAATCTGCTGAAAGCCGTTTTCCGCTACTTCTATGGTAGCTACTTGGTCTGCCTGTGGCGAAAGTGCCGCTGCCACGTAGCGGCTTCTGCGCGAAAGCGATTGCACCTTTCCTTTCTCCCAATCCAGTACCTTCACCACCTGATAATTGCGCATTTGCCAGCGCGGGTCAAATTCATATTCTACCCATACGGCTTTGCCCGACTCAACGGAAAACATGCCGTTGCCTACTACCAGCCCGGGTGTAAACAGCACCTTTGCCTGTTGTCGGCTGCTGTCGGCAGGCATTTCCACTATTTGCGGAATATGGCTCATGCCTTGCCGCAAGGCAATTACGCGGCCGTCGGGCAGCGGTTGCGGAAATGAAAAGTCGGTGTAAGTCGGCCTGCCATAGTGCTTGTGCCGCTTGGCAGGGAGGTTAGTCAAGGGTTGTTCTTTGAACAGTTGCTGCTGCTGATTGCGCCAGATGCTGTCCAATTCGCGGTTCATGTCGCGGTAGGCAGCCACCAGATAGCGCCCTGTTACTTTGCGAATGCCATTACTGAACGTAAAGGGTACAATCGGCCATGCAAAAGCCTGCTTGGTAATGCGGTCTAATGCCTGTGCGCCTCCTTTGCGACGAAGGTAAGTGGTCAGGTGGTAGCCCAGTACGTAGTGGTCGGGTACGGCATCGCGGAACGAACGCTGGTGCGCTTTGTGATAGCCCCATCCGCCGCTGCTGAGCAACTGCGTGCGGTAGAGCAGGTCAAAGTTGGGCACTCTGCCCCTGCCCCCGGGCAGCATGAGTGTTTCCGTAACTACTGCATCGCCTTCAAAAAACCACCACGGAGCCGCCAGATTGGCCACTGCACCCAATCCGTTGTAGCCACTCACCCAGTACACCAAACGGCTCAGCCCCGTCTTTGCCTTGTCATATTGTACTACGTGGCGCATTTCGTGCACAGAGAGCAGCGAAAGCCAATCGGCAGTGCCGAAGTCATTGTTGTTTTGCGGGGGCATGGTAAAAAACTCCGAACGGCGCGGCGCCAGATTGACAAAGCCGTTGGTAAACGTGGTGCGGTTTTGCAGCAAAATGCTGATGCGCCTGGGCTGCCTGCCAAGGCTACGCCCCACGGGGGCAAAAGGCTGTGCGCCCGGGTGGAGGATGGCATTGAGCACATTGGCAGTCCGCTGCGCCTCCTGCTCTGCTCCGGCAGGAAAAATCAGCCTGAACTCAGGTGTTTGCAATTGTTGCCAGCGCACCGAAAACGGCGTTTGCTGTACCGAGAATACATCTTGTGCACCAACAGACAGCACCCTGCCTGCTGCCAAGAGCAAAAGGCAACCGAGAAAGCGCAACATAGGCTTGCCGAAGAGTTTTAACGTGTTGGGGCAAACATAATACAAATTTTTCCCGCTTTTTCGCATGAAGTCTCAACAGAAATTAGTTAATTTAGTTAATCAATTTGTTATTCACCCGTCTCACTCAAAGCAATATGAAAAAGCTATTCTACACAATTTTTGCAGCCTTGCTGGCTTTTGGCGCAGCAGCGCAGGACGATATCGCACCAATTATGCTTGATGATATTCACTATTATATGAGCGACAGAGATTCTACCAATCGCTTTTTTATCAAGCATTTTGGCGCGCGCCCGATGGCACAACAACCAATCAACCCTTTTCAGTTTATTGATTTTCTGTTGGTTCGCCCCGGTCAGTCCACTATCAATGTATCATCAAGAGGCCCTTTCCCGGGTATGCGGGTGCGCGACCCCAAGCGCTGGAATCGCACGCAAATAGAACCTTCTCCCGACCTTCCGCCCATGTACGGCATGTACTGGCTGGCATTCAGCACCAAAAACTTGAAAAAGGCCATTGCCAAACTTAAAAAAGGAGGCATTGTATTCATCAACGAAAATTTCAAGTTGCCTGCCGAGCCTTCTGCCAAAGCAGCGGTACTCTGGGGGCCTGATTATAACCGCATTGTTATTGTTGAACGCAAGAATGACAGCGGCATTACTCCTTTCGGCATTGACCACTTGCAATACATAGTGGAAGATTTGGAAGCTAATATTAAATTTTTCTCCGAAGTATATCAGGGGAAGGTTATCAACCGCAGTGAGCAGGTTGCCACTATGCTGGTGGGCGGTCATACGTTTGTGCTGGCCACTCCCGAAGGCATGGGGCTCGACCGAAGCAAAGTAGCCCGCCGTAGCCCCGATTTCTTCCGTTACGGCATTGACCATCTGGGCTTTATGTACAAAGACATACGACCTGCCTTTGAAAATGCAAAAGCAAAAGGCTATTTCTTTGCATTAGACCCTACTCGGATGCAATATTATGATGCGCCCACCGTTTATACATTTGCCATCACATCCACTCCTGACGGTATGCAAATGGAGATGTATCAAGAAGACGGGCGCACTACTGCACGCACCAGATATCTTGACAGGTAACGACAAACGGCTTTTTCCAAAAACTTGTTACATTAGGCTGTTTAATTAGCAAATGATTGTATGCAGCAAGCGGTACCAAATTATCCCTACCGTTCCAAAAAATTAGAGGAATATCATATCCTCGACACCTTGAGCGAGCCGGAGTTTGACCGCTTGACACAACTGGCTGCTCTCATTTGCGAAACACCTGTTTCACTGATTACCATTCTGACGGACGAAAAACAGTGGTTCAAATCTAAAATAGGATTAGACATTGACGGTACGCCTATTGAACACGCATTTTGTAATCATGCCATCAAACAGTCGGATATTTTTGAAATAACGGATGCAACGAAAGATGAGCGGTTTGCCAATAATCCGTTGGTAACAAGTTCGCCCGATATTCGCTTTTATGCGGGCAGCCCGCTGATAGACAAAAGCGGATTTGCGCTCGGTACGCTTTGTGTCATAGACAAGCAGCCGCGCAGGCTGACAGAACACCAACGTGAGGCCTTGCGCCTGCTTGCTCAGGAGGCAATGGATGTCATACAATTGCGTGCGCACAAAGAAACCTACGAAGAGTTTTTCGAGCTTGTACCCGAAATGCTCTGCATGGTAGATACACGGGGGCATTTTATGCGGGTCAATCCGGCATGGGAAAATGTATTGCACTACAAAAGCGAAGAGTTGATAGGCAAAAACGTATTATCCTTCATCCATCCTGATGATATAGCACCTACCCAAGCAGCACTTGCCATGTTAGACAACGGGCAAACCGTTACAGGCTTTATCAATCGCTACCGCAGCCGCGATGGCAGCTACCGCAGTTTGGAGTGGAGCAGCAGGGCTATCGGCAAATTGGTGTTCGCCTCCAGCAAAGATGTAACAAAAGAACTCAAGGCGCGCGAAAACATGCAGCGCAGTGAAGAGCGCTACCGAATGCTGACCGAATTGGTTTCCGACTATGTATATGCCGCACGCATTGAGGGAGACCAACTGTATTTAGAATGGGTTTCAGACAATGTTCAACGCATATTGGGGTACTCTTTTGAAGAACTTAAAGTACCCGGAACATGGGAAAGCATCGTATGGTCGGAAGATGCCCAACGCATTATCAGAGGAAAGAATCGCCTACAAGACAGCGAAGAAAAAATTAATGAATATCGCGTTACTACCAAAGCCGGCGAAGTGCGCTGGATGTGGGATTTTAACCGTATTGTCAAGCGAGAGAGTGATACGCAAGGCCATATTATTGGTGCAACAAAAGATATCACCACGGAAAAAAGGGCCGAAATAGCTCTGTTGCATACCAAAGACCTGCTCGAGCAAACCGGCAGAGCGGCCCGCATAGGAACATGGGAGTTAGACGTGATTCATCAGCAACTGATTTGGAGCGATGTAACCCGTATGCTGCACGAAGTACCACTCGGTTTTCAGCCTGATGTAGCCACGGCTATTAACTTCTACAAAGAAGGCGAAAGTCGTCAAAAGATAGCGGAGGCACTGAACAAGGCGATAAATGAGGGGGTATCTTTTGACATGGAACTCGAACTGCTGACTGCTACCAATCGGGCAATCTGGGTACGTGCCATCGGCATCCCCGAGTGGCAAAACAGCCGGTGTGTGCGCGTTTACGGCGCTTTTCAGGACATTGACGAGCAGAAAAAAATTCAGATAGCCATTCAACAAAGTGAGCAGGCATTATTGGAACGCAATAAGCAACTGGAACAACTCATTGAACTGACCAAACGGCAAAATGAGCGATTGAAGGAGTACACATACATTACCTCCCACAATCTACGCTCTTCGGTAGCCAATATTTTGTCGATTTCTGACTTGCTCTACGCAATGCCCAACGATGCAGAACTCCTCAATATGCTGCAATCGGCTACTCGCCAGTTAGACAGTACCATTTTCAAGATGAATACGCTGCTGGACGTGGATAGCATGGCAGAAACCAATGAAAGAGAGCCTGTAAACCTGTTGGATGCTATTCGGGACAATCTTGAATTGCTCCGCAGCCGTCGTACAGATGATACCAAAGTCAGCGTGGCGGTTCCGCCACAACTGACGGTTGCCGCCCTGCCGGCATACATAGACAGCATTTTGCACAACCTGTTGAGCAATGCGATGAAGTACAGCCGCCCCGATACGCCTTGTCAGATAGATATACGAGCCTACGAAGAAGGCGATTTTGTGGTCATTGCAGTGGCAGACAATGGCGTAGGCATAGACCTGATGAAAGACGGCGATAAACTTTTCCGCATGAGTAGCCGCCTGCATACCGACAAAGAAGGAAAAGGGCTGGGGCTATTCCTCACCAAACACCAGATAGAAACCATGGGCGGCAGCATTGAGGTAGAAAGTACGCCCGGTAAAGGTTCGGTTTTCCGCGTATATTTACCGAAAACCTGATGACATGCACCGTTCTACTTTACTGCATCTGCGGCTGCCGTTTTCTTTCTTCCTGTTGCCGGTCTTTCTTTTTGCCTGTGCGGTAAGTGCCCCCGCACTGACACCTTTCCCCGCTGTCATTGCCTTTATGGCATGGCATGTATTTGTCTATCCTGCCAGTAACGGCTACAACTCTTACTTTGACAAAGACGAAGGTGCCATTGGCGGGTTGGAAAAGCCACCTCCCGTCAGCCGCGAGTTATACACAACTGCGCTTTTGTTCGATGCCATGGGTGTTGCGCTGGGGGTGCTTGTCAGTTGGCAGTTTGCCCTTGCACTGTTGGTCTATGGTCTTGTTTCCAAAGCATACAGCCACCCCCAAGTGCGATTGAAAAAATATCCGATTGTCAGCCTGCTGACTGTTGGTGTTTTTCAAGGCTTTTTTGTGTTTATCAGCTCTGCACAAGCGCTTACGGGCAAAGGCTGGGCAGAATTGATGACGGCGCAATGGCTGATTCCTGCCGCGCTTTCCTCTCTGATGCTGATTGGTTCTTACCCGATGACCCAGATTTATCAGCATGAGGAAGATGCCCGCCGCGGCGACCAAACCATAAGCCTCTTGTTGGGTGTCAGGGGTACTTTTATTTACACAATGTTTGTGTTTACTATTGCCACGGCAGGTTTTATCGGCTATTTCCGACAGTATTTTTCCCCATTTGTTGCCATAGGTTTTGTAGCGGCTCTTTCTCCGGTGCTGCTGTTTTTTTTGTGGTGGATGCGGCAGTCGTTTGCTTCGCCTGCACGTGCAGATTTCAAAAATACCATGCGGCTCAATCTGCTATCGGCCGTTTGCCTGAACGGATTTTATCTGGTACTGTGGGCAATGCGGTGATGCCATTGCAAGCGATGAGAAAGCACATGGAGAGCGTTCTATTTTACCGCAAAGTACTTACAAAGCCGCTACCACCTTCTCCTCTTCGGTGTAGAGCAGCAGTGCACGCACGGGGCGGTTGGCATATACGGGAATTTGTGCAATCAGGCGGGCATATCCTCTGATTTGCTCGGCATGTTTTTGCTGCAATTCAATGCCTGTTTTGTAGTCAAGAATGGTGATTTGTTGCGGGTCTATCACCAGTCGGTCGGGGCGGAGGGTCTTGCTGTCGCGCTCGCCTTCTTTTTTGGCAATCAACTCTTTTTCGTTGAGGACTACGCGCCCGGGCAGCGCTTCAAACAGCGGCGCAATTTCGGGCAAAGCCAGCAGTTGCAACATTTTCTCCTGTAAAATGGCTTTTTCCTGTGCGGTAATCAGCCCTTCATGCAACAGGGCAGCAGCGGCCAGCGGTACATCTTCCGCATAGCGCACTTTTTCAAAGGCATAGTGCAGCAGTAAGCCCTGTTTGCGGGCATCATACAATGCCTGAATGTTAATGCGATTCTCGCCTTCGCCCTTGTCGCCGCGTCTCATGCGCAATTTATCGCGGCTTTCCGTGCTGAGGAATGTTGTCATCGTGTAGGATTTTACATCAGGGGCGGTAACTTTTCGCTGCACGGGGGCGGTTTCCTCGGCAAACAGGTAGCGCACCGAGTCGCTTACAGCTATCTTTTTGGCTGCCATCTGTTCGGCAAAAGCCAGCAAAAGTGCACTGACATTGCTTGGCTTCTCGCCGGACTTTTGCGCTTTGCCGATAATGTAAAGCCGATTTTCAGGCCTTGTCAAAGCTACGTACAATACGTTGAGTGCATCGGTGAGTATGGCCTGTTTTTCTAATAGGAAATAGTCGGCAAAGGAAGTCTTTTCCAGTTTTTGTGTGGCCGGCACCCAAAGTGCGGGCAGTTCGGGAGCAAGTTGCTCGTTTCGCCAAGGCACCCAAATATACGACTTGCCGTCGGCAGTAAGTTTCCAGTCGGCAAAGGGCACTATCACAATTGGGAATTGCAGCCCTTTGGCACTGTGGATGGTCATCAAACGGATGGCGTCTTCCCCCGAAGGAGGCATGGAAACCGAAATTTTATCGGCTTTTTTGCTCCAATATTCCACAAAATCAGCCAGATTATTGCTACGGTTTTGACTGAAAGCCAGCAGTTCATCCAGCAGTCTTTGTAGGAAAATCTGCTCGGAAGGGTCGTCGTTCAACTCAAAAATGCGGATGAGTTCCTCGCCGATTTCATACAGCGAAAGATATTGCAAAGCCCTGAAAATAAGACGCTTGCCAAATCGGTCGCGAATGAATTGCAGAAATTCGCTGACACGCGGTTTTTTGGCATTTTCCGCTACTTCGCGATGCGTTTCGCCTGAATAGTCGCCGTTGATGCCGTCAATTTTCAGGTGTTTGTAGAGGAAATACAGTACTTCCGACTTAACAATCGGGTTCAATGGCTGCACCATAATCTGCATAAAGCCGACAATGAAACGCACCCGTGCCGAATTGCTGATGAGCAGCGACTCCGGCGAAACAACGCGATAGCCCGCTTCTACCAGTCTGCCTGCCAGTTCAATAGCTGCCCGATTGGTACGACAGATGATGGCAATTTCCCCTAGGCGGAAACCATCGACCACTGCCCGATTGATAATTTCTTGACAGGTTTGGAAAGTTTTATCGGCATATGCTGCCGCTTTTATCTTGTGGTCTTCTCCCAGCAATAGCAGTTCCACATGTCCGGTTTCCTTTTTACGCGGCTGCTGTCGGCCTTTTTCATAGTAGCGCGGCAGATTGGGGTACTCGGCACTGAACTTTTCTATTGTCCAATCAAAAAGTTCGTTGTTGAAATTGACAATAGAAACAACGCTGCGGAAGTTGTATTCCAAATGATATGGTTGATAATATTGCCTAAAAACGCCGATTTCTTCTGCAATGGGCGAATCGGGCAGCACGGTGGGTACATCGGGCAGTTGCACCATCAGCTCGGCATTGCCACTGCGCCAGCGGTAGATGGACTGCTTGGCATCGCCCACTACCATGTTCGTATATCGGCCGCTTAAAGCATTGGTTATCAGTGGAATCAGATTGTGCCACTGCATTTGTGAAGTATCCTGAAACTCATCTATGAGCAGGTGATGGTAGCGCTCACCCATGCGTTCGTAGAGATAGGGTACAGGCTCCGACTCAATGATGCGGTTAATCCGGTAGTTAAATTCGCTGATATGCACCTTGTTGCGCTCCAGCATGAGCATATCCACTTCGCGGCGCAACTCGCCCAAAACGGCCAACTGATAGATGCTGCGCAGCGCCAGTTTGGATTCGTTATAAACTATCAGATGTTGGTCGCGCAGGTGGTCTATGTCATAAAAAATTCGCGTCAAATCACCTGCAATATTTTCAATCGCTTGTTTGTCGTAGGCTTTTGCCTTGGTTGAAGTCCATTTGCCGTCGCGCACATTGTTGTGTATAGTATCGCTTGCTCCGTTAATAAATGCCGTAAAGTCTTTTTCGGCGAACTTACGGAAATAGGATATAATGCCGCGACTGCCGCCTGCCAGTGCCTCATCGCTGATTCTGTGTTGTTTTATCAGGCTAACGGCTTCCTTTCCAAGTTCCAACAGTTGATTTTCAATATTTTGAGAAAAATCATTCAATTGCTGGCGGATGTATAAAAACCGCTCGATAGGAATTTGCGACAGCAGTTCTACCATCAGGCGGCTGTCTTCGCGGAACAGATGAGCACCAAATTCAATGAGTGCCTTGTCGGTACGCCAGCGCCTGCCTTCTTCGGTTTCCTGTCGGGTAAACCCCCGCATCAGGCGCGTCAGAGTGGCATCGCCGTGTGTGCCCACGCGCTCCAACAGGCGATTGACCGCCGCTTCCAACAGTTCATCGGCTTCCAGTTCTATTTCATAGTTATAGGGCAGGTCTAAGTCTTTGGTGAAAGACTGCACCACGCGGTTATTGAAGGAATCTATGGTGCTTACCGAAAGGTCGGAATAGTGGTGCAGCATGTGCGTGAAGGTAGCTGATGCGCGGCTGCGTACTTTTTCAACTGTCCAGTTTCCCGTAGGGTACTCGGCGGATATTTCGGCAGTGAGTTCGTCCAAAAAGGCGGAACTTGCTCCTTCGGGCAACTCACTGATTTGCCGCAAAGCAGAAATAATCCGCTCTTTCATTTCCTTGGCGGCATCTTTGGTAAAAGTTATTGCCAGAATATGCCGATAATAATCGCCTCTGAAAAACTCGCCGTTGGCAGGGGCAGCCAGTGCCAGCTTCAGAAATTCCTTGGTCAGCGTGTAGGTTTTCCCCGACCCGGCAGATGAGCGATATACCTTGAATTGGGACATAGACAGTAATGGAAGAAGCGGTTGAGCAAAGTTCTTTTTTTGAACGTTAATTTCAGACGATTGAGAAAATTAGAACGAACTTTAATATTCTACCGCAAAGTCCGCTAAGTTTTACGCCAAGCACGCTAAACGTCTTTCTGACAATTTTTTTTCTTTGTGCGCTCTGCGGTTGAGCCTTCGCGCACTTTGCGGTAAAACAGAAGACGCTATTTACTTCCCACTCAAAAACGCCGAAATATCCTTGTCCAACTGCACCAACGAAGGCTGATGAATGTACATCATGTGCCCCGATTCGTAGTAGGTCATGCGGATGTTGTTGCGCAGCGAAGGGTCTAAAAACATGTGATGAATCGTATAGTCGGTGGCAAAGTAGGGCGTGGCAAGGTCGTAGTAGCCGTTGGCAACCAGCACGCGCAGGTAAGGGTTCTTGCTGATAGCCTGCCGCAGCGTTTCCGATACGTTCAGGTATTGGTTTTGCACATTGTTGTAGTTCCAAGGCTGCACGCGCCCTGTCAGGATTTCGTAGGGCAAATCATTTTCATATTTCAATTCGCGGCGCACATAGTCGTTGATTGCCATGGTGTAAGGGCCATAGATAGCCGCATTATAGCTTGGGTCAAATTCGTTGGTTTCGCCTGCGTAGTCGTAGTCAAAGCCTGTGATGCGCCCGTCTAACCTGCCGACTGTTTTGCGTTCGCGGCGCAGCAATTCTTTGCAAAAACGCTGAATATTGATGCGCAAATTGGTTTGTAGTAAATATTCTACGCTTAGTCCTGTGAATTTGCTCAACTTTTCGGCAATGGCTTTCTGTTCTGCATCTGTCAGGCGGTCGCCTTTCATCAGTGCCAGCGTGTACTCGTTCATGGCAAAGTTTTCCACCTGCGGCAACAGCGTTTTCAGGTCGGGAAATTCGCTGCCCAATTGCTTGTGATACCATGCAATGGCTGCGTAAGTGGGCAGAAACAGCGCATAGGGCAGGTCGTTGCCTTTTTCAAAGCGGGCAGTCTGAAAGTTCATGATGGCGGAAATGAGAATCAGCCCGTTCAGGTACATGCCGTGGCGGTCTTGCAGGTAGCCGCTCAACCCTGCTGCGCGGGTAGTGCCGTAGCTTTCCCCTGCCAGATACTTGGGTGAATGCCAACGCTGAAAACGGGTTGTCCATAGGCGGATAAAATCGCCGACGGCAGTGATATCTTCGTTGTAGCCCAAAAATTCTTTTTTGTCCACGCCTTCCGCAGGGCGGCTGTAGCCCGTCATCACAGGGTCAATAAACACCAAATCGGTATCATCTAACCATGTATGCGGGTTGTCCACAATTTGGTAGGGCGGTGCAAGTGCTTCGCCTTTGTCGCTCATCAGGATGCGTTTGGGGCCGGCAGTGCCCATGTGCAGCCACACCGACGAAGAGCCGGGGCCTCCGTTAAAGGTGAAAGTTACGGGGCGGGTGCGCGTATCGGTAACACCGTCTTTGGTGTATGCCACGAAAAAAATATTAGCACGGGCTTTCCCATCCTCTTCGCGCAGAGTAAGGTAGCCTGTTGTTACCTTGTAGCGCAATACCTGTCCGTTAAGCGTGATTTGATGCTGCGTTACCGAAAGCGGCATATCGGGGGCAGGGGCCGCTTTGGCTTTGTCTTGTGCCGTTGCAGACATCGCACCGAAGCAACAAAAGGCGAGAAGTAGCAGAATGTGTTTTGCGTTTTTCATATGTGTTAAAAGCAGATGTTTATCAATCGGCAAGATAATAAGCAGTTGAGTAAATTGAATCACATTTCAACATGTCCCCGTTGCACGTCGGTTATGTGCCATAGGCACTGCATATCGGTAGAAAAATGATGTCCTATTCCTTTTTTTGCCTCATCAGGGGGCTGCATATCCGTATTTTTATGCCTACATGCATACAAAAACACAAGTGATTTGCGAAAAATGCTTTGTATAAATTAATGAAAAACAGGTATTTAAACATGATAGGTCTCAAAGACCTGTCATGTTTGTGTTAAATGCTTAATAGTGTATAGAATAGAAAGGGAAACTCTTCATGCTATGCAGAACGTACTCAACTACTTATGCCAAACATTACACGGCTGCTGAAATTATCAAAAATAAACGCAAGACGTTTAGCGGCGAATAAATTTCCGTATTTTTGGGCATTGTGAAAAAGATTGCTATCAACCTGTTTTTTTACGCCTTTGTTTCACTGGCTTTTGCTCAAACTACGCTGAAAGACAACGCTTTGGACAGTGTCCGCAGACAGTTGAAACAGCCCGGCTTGGCGGATACCCTGCGCATAGATTTACTCAATACCTTGGCATTTAATCTGTACGGCAAGTCGCTTGACAGCGTGCGTATCATGGCAGATTCGGTCAGTAACTATGCACGCCGCATAGGCTACGACCGCGGTCTTGCAGCCTCTTACTGGATTAAGGGCATGTATCTGGAAGACATCGGCGACTATGGCGGTGCTATTGATACCTATCTGCAAGCACTGCGGATTTTTGAGCGGTTGCAAGACAAATCCGGTATTGCCCGTGTCAATAACCTGATGGGACTGGCACACCTTCCGCTGAAACGCTTTGATGAGGCATATGCCTATTTTTCAAATGCGCTGGCAACCTATCAGGCAATGGGCAACCGCGAACGAGTGGCTACCTGCCTTAACAATATGGGGTTGGTTTATGTGGAAAAAGGCAACTATGAACGCGCTATTGATTTGATTAACAAAGGTTTAGTCATCAATGATTCCTTGGGGTTGCGCAATAAAGTGGCCGTAAGCCTGAATGATTTGGGCGAAGCGTATTACCGCAAAGGTGATTACTTGCAAGCGCTCACATTCTTTAAAAAATCGCTGAATATTAATCAGGCAATTGACCGCGTGTCTAAACTGCCCGAAAATTACAACAATACCGCTGCTGCATATCGGCAATTGGGGCAATACGACGAGGCCATCAGCTACTACAAAACAGGATTGGAAAAAGCACTTGCGCTGAATTTCAAAGAACAAATCATTGCCGCCTATCAGGGCTTGTCTGCATGTTATGCAGAGCAAAACAAGTTCAAAGAAGCGTATGAGTACCATCGCCTGTTTCACCGATTCAGCGACTCATTGTTCAATGCGGAAAGTGCCGATAAAATCGCCCGCCTGCAAACACTTTATCAAACCGAACAACAGGCAAATAAAATTGCCCTGCTTACCAAAGAAAAACAACTGCAAGAAGAAGAGGTTGAGTTACATCGTTGGCAGTTGGCAGGAGTTTCGTCTGTTTTGTTGCTTTTTATGGCATTAGCCTTCGTTTTCTATCGCAACTGGAAGCAACGTCAAAAAGCTAATCAGCTATTGATGATTAAAAACGAAGAAATCAACCAGAAACACGAAGAAATACGGATTCAGGCAGACCGCATTGCTCTTGCACTGAGTGAGTTGGAGGTGCGCAACCGAAATATCACTTCCAGCCTGAACTATGCGCAACGCATCCAGTCGGCAATTTTGCCCACCGAAGCACGCATTAAAAAATCGCTGCCGCAGTTTTTTGTCATTTACAGGCCGCGCGATATTGTTTCAGGCGATTTTTATTGGTTTCAGGATATTGGCGAACTGGAAAACGGCAGCTCGGGCGAGCGCATGATTATTGCAGCGGCAGACTGTACCGGACACGGCGTGCCCGGCGCATTTATGAGCTTGATTGGCAATGACTTACTCAATCAGATTGTCAATCTGCGCAATGTTTATCAGCCCGGGCGGATACTGAATCTGTTAGATAAAGGGGTGCGCAAAGCATTGCAAAAAGAAGGCTCCGACAACCGCGACGGTATGGAACTTGGCATCTGCTATATTGATTTGCCTGCTTCCCAACTGTATTTCAGCGGCGCTATGAATCCTTTGTACTGCGTGCAGGACGATGCTTTCCACGTCATTAAAGGAACTAAGCACTCCATTGGCTCTACATTGGAAGGTGTTGATTTTCAAGAGCATAGCATCAGGCTTGACCAACCTGTTACCTTCTACTTGTGTTCCGATGGTTTTCAAGACCAGTTTGGAGGGCCTGCCAACCGCAAGTTTATGGTTACGCAACTCCGCGAAGTGCTGCACAAGGCCTCACAGATGCCTTTTCATCAGCAACAACAGTATCTGGAAACCACACTTGACAACTGGATGGGGCATCAGCCACAGATTGATGATATTTTATTGATTGGCGTCAGGATAGATTAGTTCATATCAGATTTCGTAACTTTTGCCTTTGAGGTCAAAGAACGCACATGAAAAAACTACTGATATATCTGATTTTCTGTTGGTTGCCTTACTTGGCATCGGCACAAAACACCGAAATTCATCCACGCCTGCTCAACCGCGAATGGGAAGCCTCATGGATTGCCTGCCCCAATGTTCCGCTCAAATCATTCGGTGTTTATCATTTCCGCAAAACTTTTGTGCTGGAAGCCAAGCCCGATAAATTTATCATACACATTTCGGCTGATAACCGATATAGGCTGTTTGTCAATGGCTTGCCTGTTGCACACGGCCCGGCGCGCGGCGACCTTGCCTATTGGTATTTTGAAACCGTGGACATTGCCCCCCATTTGCAGGCTGGCGAAAACACGTTGGCCGCCGTTGTTTGGAACTTTGCCGAGCACATGCCTTGGGCGCAAATCAGCCACCAGACGGGCTTTATTTTGCAGGGCAACACCGAAGCAGAAGCAATTGTCAATACAGACAATACTTGGAAAGTCTTTCATAATCAGTCCATTAGCCCCATCCCCATCCGCATGGAAGAAATGCGCAATTTCATCGTCATCGGGCCGGGGGAGGCAGTGGAAGGCAGCCGCTACCCTTGGGGATGGGAAGAGAAAAGCTACAACGACAGTGATTGGCAAATGGCGATGCAACTCTACAAAGGTATGCCACGGGGCAGGGGAACAGGCTCGGTATATTACCTCACCCCGAGAACCATCCCGCTCTGGCAAGAGCAACAGGAGCGCTTTGCGCACATCACCCGATTTTCGGGCATTGCCGCAGTTACTGAGGCATGGCTCAAAGGCAGGCAACCTTTGCGCATTCCGCCTGCTTCGCGGGTTTCCGTTTTGCTGGACAATAAGCGGCTGACAACCGCCTATCCCGAACTCATTGTGCAGGGAGGCAAGGGCGCATCGGTTGAACTGACCTATGCCGAAGCCCTGATGGACGACA
Organism: Rhodoflexus caldus; assembly: GCF_021206925.1. Taxonomy (NCBI): domain Bacteria; kingdom Pseudomonadati; phylum Bacteroidota; class Cytophagia; order Cytophagales; family Thermoflexibacteraceae; genus Rhodoflexus; species Rhodoflexus caldus. The sequence continues at coordinate 23,436 of NZ_JAJPRF010000023.1, forward strand.
ATTTACAGAAACACCACCGCGACAAGACAGAAGGCCTGAAAATATTCGGCTACAAAGACCGCTTCCGACCCGACGGCGGCAACAATCGCCTGTTCAGGCCACTTTGGTTTCGCACCTTTCGCTATGTGCAGTTAGACATTCAGACTGCCGAGGAGCCGCTCATCCTCACCGATATTTCCCACCATTTTACGGCCTATCCATTGGAGGAAAAAGCCCGCTTCAGCAGCGATGATGCGGAACTGGAAAAAATATGGAAAACAGGCTGGCGTACGGCACAACTCTGCGCCAATGAAACCTATTTTGACTGCCCTTACTACGAACAGTTGCAGTACGTGGGCGATACCCGCATTCAGGCGTTAATTTCCCTCTACGTAAGCGGCGATGACCGATTGGTACGCAAGGCTATTCAGGACATTAACCGCTCGCGCGTACCCGAAGGACTGACACAGGCGCGCTACCCAAGTGCCGTGCAGCAATTCATCCCGCCGTTTTCACTCTACTGGGTGTCAATGGTACACGACTACTGGATGCATCGGCAAGACGATGACTTTGTGCGGCAAATGCTGCCCGGCATACAGCAGGTTTTGCAATGGTTTGCCGACAATACCGACCGCAGCGAAGACATGCTTGGCGGGCTGCCTTGGTGGAACTTTACCGACTGGACTGACCAATGGCAATGGATGAACGAGACCAGCATAGGCGGCGTTCCCGACGGTGCAGAAAAAGGCAGCTCTTCCATTCTGACCTTCCACTATGCCTATACGCTGCGGCAGGCTGCCGAATTATTTGACTATTACGAACAAAAAGAACAGGCTGCGCTTTACCTGCAACAGGCAGAAAAATTGGCTCGTTCCGCTTACAATGCCTGTTATGACGTACAACGTGGGCTGGTAGCCGATACGCCCGAAAAAAGAAGTTTCAGCCAACATGCCCAAATTATGGCTGTGCTGAGTGGCGGTGCGCCGCTGTTGCAGCAGGCCAGCCTGATAGAGCGTGCCTTAGCAGATGCAAGCGTAACACAAGCAAGTTTTTACTATCGGTTCTACCTCACTCGCGCAATGGTTAAGGCCGGCATGGCCGACTTTTACTATGCCTCTTTGCAACCTTGGCGCGATATGCTGGCCATGGGGCTGACCACCTTCGCCGAGAAAAGCGACCCCACCCGCTCCGACTGCCACGCATGGTCGGCAAGCCCCAACTACGATTTTCTGGCAACCATCTGCGGCATCATGCCCGATGCACCCGGCTTTGCCAAAGTTCGTATTGCCCCTGCCTTGGGTATGTTGAAAAGCGTAACCGCCGCTATGCCTCACCCCGACGGCATGATTCGCGTATGGCTGACCCGCTTGCCGAGAAATGCCATCAAAGCAGTCATTGAACTGCCTACCGATACGGAAGGTACATTTATCTGGAACGGTAAAAGCTATCCGCTCAAAGGCGGCACGAATGAATTGGCAGCGAAATAGTGCGGTAAACTTAAGAAAGTGAGCAGATTACTGCGTTTTATTTACCGCGGAGTGCGCAAAGGTTTAACCGCAGTGTACACAAAGAAAAGATTTATCATAAAAACACTCAGCGCTGTTAGCGTAATACTCAGCGGGCTTTGCGGTAAATTTGAAAGGCCGTTTTAAACTACTCACCCGATTATCATGCGAAGGGTACATTGAGAAGGGAGTGAACAGGTTGGAGTCGCGATAAAATCACCATACAAAGGCCATCCGTTTTTGGGCATATTGTTTTATCGCCTTTGCATAAACAAGGTTATTTTTCCCTCCGCAATACTGCCTTCATGCGGTTAAACAGTGCGTAACTGTTCACCGTCGGCACGGCTGCCCCCTGCTGCTGTCCGCCGCTTATCCGTACGGGTGCTGCTTTGCCTGAAATGATTTCGTAGTGAAGCGCATCTGTTCCCTCCATGCAAACGCGTGAAACAATGGTGTTTTCCATTACGACAAAAGTTGTAAACAAGCAGTTGCCGAGCAGATACGGATCCAGAATGATTCCGTTTTTTTCGTCAATCGCATAGTGGCCTTTGGCTGCATCAATCGCTATCAGTTGGTAGTCCCTCCTGTCGGGTTTGTCCGTGCCCGCATTGTAGGTAATAACGTAGCGCCAACCACTGTCGGAAGGGGCTATTTCCAGCGACACAGGCAGTGTTACATTTGCACGACCGGTCGCGATAATTTCCATTTGCCCCGTCCATTTACCGTACCACTCATCTGAAATTGTATGCTGAGCGGTTGCCTGCCAAGCAGCAAAGCAGAAAAGTAAAACCCAACTTATTTTCATTGTTGCGAAATTTTTTTGATAGCAGCCACTCCCGTAATCTGTGCGGTCAAATGGCGATAGCTTCTTGTCAGTGCTTCCAAAGTATGGCTGTCCAATCGGTTGATGCGCTGTTTTTGCCTGAGCAGGTCTGCAAACCGATAATAGCGAAACGCATAATAACCTGAAACAGGCAAACTGATGAGATAGAGCAGCACCTGCCACCATGTATCGCTGATGAAGTGCGCAAACAGCCAACCATACAACGGATAAAACAGTCCAAAAGTAAAAATCCCCAACACAAGATTAATGGGGGCGCGATATACCGTTTCCTGCGTCAGGCGAATGGCCAGCCACCCGGGCAGCCGATAAGGAATACGGTTATGCAATTCACTGTACAGATAAAACGGAAAACCCGCTATAAGAGCTAAGCGCTCAAAGGGATGGATATGTACCAATCTCCCTTCGTTTTTTTGGGGCGTATGCTCTAAGATGTTGCTGAAAACCCGCGGCGATATTTGATGCTGCCTTAAATCTGCCAGATACCGAGTCAGGTCTTCCTGAAATTGCCGAATGCCGTTAGGGTTTTCTTTCAAAAGGGCATCCACTCCGGCTGCTATTTCCTGCGCCAATGTAAATACCGAATCGGTATGCAAGGGGTCTAAGCCAAGCTCTTTTCTGAGTTGATTGCCGTACATCTCCTCAATCTGTCGCGTAAGGCGGTCTGCTTCTTTGTTGGGCGTAATTACAAGCATGGGGCGCAGCCGATTGGCCATTTCTTGTGTCAGTGCCTGTATGCCATTGGGGTTATTGGCAAATGCACGGGCAGAAATCGGCGGAGCATAAGTCAGTTTCAACAAACTCTGAAATCGGCGCGGATTGGTGTAATTAATGCCTGCACAAACAATCCGTACATCCTGTTCGGGTGGCAGATGCGCCAAAGCACCCAAGGCAATGCGTGCCGTACCTGTTTTCAGGGGGCGCAATTCGCGGCGGTCTTCGCTGGTTCCTTCGGGAAAAATCATCAGCGCACCGCCTTCTGCCAACAGTTCAAAGCAGGCAGAGAAGGTCTGCTCATTCTTTTGAGAAGCGTCTGCACTGTCCTGTTGCCGATAAATAGGAATCATGAACAACTGCCGAAACAGCCACTTGACAAATGGCGAGGTAAAAACGCCTCCGTTGGCCAAAAAATACACCGGACGGCGCAGCCACACCGCCACCACAATAGGGTCTAAAAACGTGCTTGGATGGTTAGCGGCAATAATCAGTGCGCCTTTTTTGGGCACGTGTTCCAGCCCGCTGAGGCTGATACGTCCAAAAAAGGCGCGAATGGCAATCAGAAAAATAAAACGCAGGAACTGATAAAGCAGCATAGGCAGCAGTTATTCTACCAATATACGCTTTGTCAGTGTATTTCCGTCAATATCGAGCGTTACTAAATAAATGCCTGCTGCACGGCTGCCCAAATTCAACTCGTGTATCAGTCGCAGGTTGTTGGTCTTAACCGATTCGGTCAGAATTTCGCGTCCGAGTACATCCGTTACCCGAATCTGCACGTTTTCGGCGCGTTTGAGGAATGCCCCGAACACGGTTATTCTGCCATCTGCCGAAGGGTTGGGGAAAATGCGGATGTCTTCGCGGCTCGCCAAGTAGTCTTCCAAACCTACGGCATCGGCTTGTATTTGCAGGTTGTCAATTGCCCAACCCCAGCCGTTCACGGACTCATCTACAAACAAACGGAAACGGAAAATCACTTGGTCGCCGGGTTGGAAGGTACGCAAAATATCAATGCTGCGCGGTCGGAAAAGGCTCGGAGTGCCTACGGTAGATGAATTGGGGTTATTGGCAGACAAGCCGCGATTGTAAGCACTTAACCATTCAGGTTTATCGCCCGAATCGTAACCGTTGAGCAGGCGTGTCCATGTTCTGCCGCCGTCTTTGGAGCCTTCTACAATCACATAATCCCAAAAATTCTGTTGCCCGAAAACCGAGCCCGGGTCGCCGGGTTCTACCAATACGATTTCATCAAAACGAATGGTAGAATTTTGCTGACGAATGGTGATAGGGAAGCGCATTTGGTAGATGTAGTTGCTTTCGTTGTTCAATCCCGAACCGTCTTTGTAGGGGTGGTCGGAGTGGATAGCCCCGTTGGTAAATCCTGAGGGGGTTTCTACCCTGAAATCAGCCCCTATAAAATCCTCTCCTCCGCCTTGGTTGAAATCGTTGTTGTAACTGTCGCGGGCAGGTCGCAAACCTTCTACACGTACTTGATGAAACCCGTTGGCGGGGTTGCTTGCCTGATTGCGCCTGCTGCTGATGTCGCTGGCTACTATGCGATAGCTCAATGTCGTACCGTCCACAATACGCCCTTGCGGAAAGCGAAGGAGGGCTGCAAAATTATTCGCCTGCACCTCAACCATGCCGGCCGTTGCAAGCGATTCGTTATCAAGTCGGTACTCTACATAGGCCGTATCTACGCCCAACTGGTCGGTAATGTTGGCAGAAATAATCACCTCTGTTGTGTTCGCCTGCAAAATGGAAAGCGGCGTATGATTAATGACAGGAGGCGCGTTGTCTGTTGCAATAATGAAGGCATAAGTAACCCGTGGGGCAACACCTGCCGGCCACAGAATCTGCACGTTTTGGCGTGTATTTTCGGCAATCAGGTAGTAGTTAATCGTTACCTGACGGTTAGGCGCAGGAATCTGTCCTTCATATACATTGCCCGAAATGCGGCGCATGGTGGCCGTTTGCTGGGTGGCAAAGCGGTCTAATGAGTAAACAATGCGCACTTCGTAATCGGCAAAATTCAGCGTAGTATCGCTTAACAGCGTAGCGCGCAGCGTAAACGGACGGTCTGCAATGTCCGTATTGGGCTGCGGCGTATGCAGCAGGCGGGTGTTTCGCCAACCCATCTGGTCAAACATGGCGAGCGTAACAGGCCCCGGGTCATGGATAGCCTCACCATTACCGATGGACGAAATCATTAACTGGTTGCTGGTGCCGTCATAGGTGCGGTCGTCTAAGTGTGAAATGCTGGAACCCTGTTGCCAAGGCGATGGCGCAAACAATGGTGCAGGTACGCCCAAGTTGGCACGCCGCACCTGTGCCCCTTGAAATACGACTTGACCGCCGGTCAGTTCGCGCCCGAGAGCAGCGGAGTTATTGCGGAAAATGGTAGAGTCTAACAACGACTCACCTCGCGAATTTTCAACAAAAAGGTCATAAACAAAGGGGAAGCCGCTGTCGCCCCAGCGCCCGAAATTGCGGCCTGTCTCAAACTGAAAACTGCCGGCAAAGCCCAAACCGTGTCCGATTTCATGTAATACGACACTTGTCAAATCCCATTTGTCGCGGGGCGGGTTTGCATCCGTTCCCAAATACCAATTGTTATTGTTGCTATTAAAGTTGGCAATAATATCGGCATCTTCCCCGTTCAGTTCTTGCCCAAGTAGTTTTTCGGCCAATGCCACAGGATACCATACCGGAAAGCGAGGCAAAAACGGCGAACGATAGAATCCGTTACTTGTAGCGCTGCCCAATACGTTGGCACGGCTGTTAGGCTCCCACACCGCCCGAATGCGGATAGGCACGGGTGAAGTAATTAAGGTCGACCAGATATCAACTGCCCGCTGAAAGGCTGCCTGTGCTTCGGGAGAAAACCCCTGATACTGAACGATAAAGCGAGCGTTTTCGGTTTCTTCTGTTCTGCCGCTCCTGCGTGCTTCTGCCCATTTCAGATACGCATCGGGGGGCGGAATATTTTTGCGAATATGATTGGTTGTCGGAGGACATACTATCGGCAAGCCCTCTTTGCGATGCTCTACTTGCAGGCGCTGCAATACCGTTTTTTGTGCCTGAACAATGCCTGTTGTCAGTAATAACATCAACAGAAACGAAACGCCCGAAACAAACAGTAAATTTTTTTTTGGCATGGGTTCAAATTTTTAAGAGGTGAACATGGGGTAATTTACTCAATTATTGTCAAATCTATACATCAGCGCAAACGGTTTGCTGAATGGGTTTTGCATAAGTTGTTTAAAATCAAATACTTAAATCGCATTTAGTGCACCATTAGGCTGCTGTCGGTCAGTGTTTGTAGAAAAGCCGTCAATGTCCTCTGATTGGCATGGCGAAAACGACCGTCGGGCAGTCCGTTTGCCTGCGCGACCGAATCGGGCAAGTTGCTGTAATGTGCCATCACTGCTGCCATATCGGGCAGGCTGCCATCGTGCATATAAGGAGCGGTCAGCATAATGTTTCTCAAAGTCGGGGTTTTATATTTACCAAAATCGGAAGGTTGCAAGGTGATGCGCTGCCTGCCCAAAAGAACGCCCGCGCTGTCAATCGCCGCAGGCAGCGGCAAGCCGTTTCTGTGAAATTTACCGTCCGTAAAAAGCGGGGGCGTATGACAACGGGCACAATGTTGTTCAAAAACAGCCATACCTTCCAGCTCGAGACTGTTGAACTGTATCTCACCGCGCCGATAGCGGTCATAGCGGCTGTTGGCAGCAATCAGCGTGCGCTGGTACTGTGCCAAAGCACGGCTGATAAGGGCGGCTGTAATGGAATCCGTACCAAACGCTGCCCGAAATGCGCGGCGATATTCAGGGAGGGCTTGCAGTCGGGTAATGAGCTCTTGCAAATCTGCCCCCATTTCGTCAGGATGACGCAGCGGGGAAAATGTCAGCGACTCTAAGTTGCGTACACCGCCATCCCAAAACAGATTTTCCGACCACGCCAAGTTAATAAGTGCCTGTGCATGGCGCAGCAACGGCCTGCCCGATACCCCTCGCGAGGTAAGCGCGGCAGTATCGGAAAATGACTTTTCTACCTGATGGCAACTTGCACAAGACAACTGCTGATTGGCGGAAAGCCGTTTGTCAAAAAACAGCATTTTGCCAAGTGCCACCCCTTCCACTGTTGCCCGATTGTGCGGCGGCTGCGGTACGGTATCGCCCAAAGGCAATGGCGCGGCAAACACATAGGGCGTTGGCTGCCGAACCGATTGCGTACATGCCCACAACCAACTTAACAAAGCTACCGCCAATAAACCACGCTTATACATATCAAAAAAATAACCTGCATCGGGTGCTGCCGAAATATCGGTTATCAGCACTGCACATATGCGATGTTCACACAAACCTGACAGGTCTTTTAGACTTGTTAGGTTTAAACACCTGTTTTTCAGGGATTTACACAAAGAATTTTTTGCAAATCACTCGCACTTTTTTATAACAAAGAAAAATCTGTCGGAGTGCCTTTCAAAAGGAAATTTTTGGATGCCAAAGTATATCAACGGCCGCAACTGTAAGTAAATGAGCAGTTTAGAACATTTTTTACCGCAAATTCGCATAGGCTCAATTGCGGAGTACGTCAAGAAAAATGCTTAGTGTAAAACTTGGCAGATTTTGCGGTTGAAAATTTGATGTGCGTTTGATGCTCACTTGCTTAACGCTTTTGAAAGGCGTGAAAATCAAAAAGGAAAGCTTCAACCAAGCGAAGGCTTCCTTTTCGTGAAAATGCCGTCAATCTGCGTATGGAATATTAGCGGCTCAATTGCTGCTGTTTTTTTTGTTCAACCACTTAATCTCGTAGAGGTCTCTGCGGCGGTCTTTCAGGTTGCGCACGCTGCCGGCAGTATGCAGTTCTTTTAAGAGGCTCAAATCCACATCGGCGATAATTGTGGTTTCCGCGTTAGGGGTTGCCTGCGCCACAATGGCATCGTTAGGAAATGCAAAGTCGGAGGGCGAAAAAACAGCGGATTGGGCATAGTTCAAGTCCATGTTTTTTACGCGGGGCAAGTTGCCTACATTGCCCGCAATGGCCACATAGCACTCGTTTTCAATGGCGCGTGCCTGTGCGCACTTGCTGACGCGATGGTAGCCGTTTTGTGTGTCGGTCAAGAAAGGCACGAACAGGATTTGCATACCTTGTTCGGCAAGCACGCGGGGCAGCTCGGGAAACTCTACATCGTAGCAAATCAGGATGCCGATTTTACATACGTCTGTATCAAAAACGCGAAGTTTGGAGCCGCCTTGTACGCCCCAATGGCTTTTTTCGTCGGGGGTGATGTGCAATTTATACTGTGCGTCCCAAGTTCCGTCGCGGCGGCAGAGATAGCTTACGTTATAGAGTTCGCCGTCGTTGTAGAGTGGCATACTGCCTGCAATGATGTTGATATTGTAAGCAACGGCGTATTCCACAAACTTATCGCGCAGTTCTTCGGTATAGCTGGCCAACTTTCGGATGGCTTTGGCGGCAGTGTCTTCATTGAACAGCCCCATCAGCGGCGCATTGAAAAACTCGGGAAACAGCACAAAATCGGCCTTGTAGTCGCTGACAGCATCTATGAAAAACTCGGCATTTTCCAGCAAAGCCTGCAAAGAAGGTACGTTGCGCATTTGCCACTGTACTACGCCCAACCGCACAAACTCTTTTTGCCCGCCTATAATCGGCTCTTTTTCGTCGTAGTAGTAAATGTTGTTCCATTCCAGCAGGGTAGCATAGGCTTTTGACTCGCTGTCACCGGGCAGGTAGTTGGTCAATACCTTTTTAACGTGGAAATCATTGCTCAATTGGAATGATAAAATCGGGTCGGAGATTTCCTTGTTTTTCACCAACTCAATGTATTCGCGCGGTGTGATTTTTTCCGCATAGTTGGCATAGCCCGGAATCCGTCCGCCTGCCACAATAGCACGCAGGTTGAGGTGTTCGCAGAGTTCTTTGCGGGCATCGTAGAGTCGGCGACCTAACCTAAGCCCTTGAAAATCAGGATGTACAAAAATATCTATGCCATACAGTACCGTACCTTTTTTGGCATCGTGCGTGTTGAACTTGTAGTTGCCCGTTATTTGGCGGTAGGTGTGGTTATCGCCGAATTTATCGTAATCAATAATGATGCAAAGTGCACAGGCAACCACTTTGCCGTTGTCTTCAATACAGATTTGCCCTTCGGGAAATATTTTCAGGAGCATTTCAATATCACTTTTAGGCCAGATGCCGTCGCCGATATTGGAATAAACCAGATTCATGATTTCCAGCATGTCATCGTAATCCTCAATGGTGAGGTTGCGCAGATTCAACTTATGGCTGGATGCAGACGTATTCTGTTGAGACGAATCCTGTAACTTGATTTTATCGTTGGGCATAGGTTTGTGTGATATAGCTGCAAAATTCGGATAAAAACACGGTGTGGCCAACAATCAAATCCCGCGCAGGTCTAAAATCACCTCGGGGTATTGGTCTTCGTTATCGAGCAGGTGGATAAATTTTTCAGCTACTTCTTCGGGGGTGCTCAACTCGCGGTTTTCTTTGAGCAAACGGAATCGCTCAATGCGGCTGAAGCCTTCTGTATTGGCCTGACGGATATCTTGCTGCATTTGCGTATCTACCACGCCCGGCGCAACCGAAAAGATGCGAAAACCTAAATCGCGGATGTCCTGCTCTATTTGTACGCAGCGCGAAAACATGTCCAGTCCGGCTTTGGAGGCGCAGTAGGCAGCCCATCCGTCATAAGGATTTTTGCCCGCTCCCGAACTGACGTTGATAATTGTTTTGGGTATTTGCAGATGTCTGTATTTGCGAATAAACAAACTGCACAGCAGCGCCGGCGCAATCATATTGACGCGAAACGAGGCAATCATCCGTGTTTCGGCAATTTCGCCCACATAGCCAATTTCGCTGAGCGTGCCTGCGTTATTGATGAGCACGAGTTTTTTGGCTGTCGGCTTTTCCGTGAATAGTTTTTCTGCCAATTCGGGCAATTTATCTACTTCGGTAAGGTCAGCGGTAAGATGCGTGTATCTGCTGTGCTGAAAGGCCGGATGTCTGGCTATACCCACCACATGGTGGAAAGGATTTTTGACCAGTCGCTCGGCAAGTGCCCTCCCAATGCCCCGACTTGTTCCCGTAATGAAGAAATGTGTTTCCATAGCTTTTGCGAATATAATTTTTTTCGGGCAATCCGCCGCAAGGGAAAGTCTGCTCCTCATCGGGTGGCGACGTTCGCGGCAAAAATCAACTTTTTTATTGAAGGCGTATTTTTTTGTACTTTATTCACATTATCTTACGCAAATGAAAAATTATCTGTTTGCTCATGTTGCGTGCCCTTGCTCTGTGGGTAGCCTGTATTAGCCTGTTGCCTGCCGTCGCTTTTGGCCAAAATCAGCCCTTTCTGATAACTGACCGACTGCAAGAACAGTCGGTCAGTTCTTATGCAGACTATCTGAAAGTTTCAGACGATACGCTCAGTCTGAACAAAATTGTTGCAAATCAGCATTTGCTGCCCTTTGTGCCTACCGGCATGGAAGATATCAATTTTGGATTTTCCAAAGATATTTTTTGGTTTAGGCTGCGTGTTGTCAATCGGTCATCGGTCAGCGACAAATGGGTATTGGAAAGCAGCTATCCGATTATTGATTCGCTCACTTTCTTCATTCAGGATGCCAACAACCGGTGGCAAACTTTCCACACGGGCGATATGATACCTTTCAGCCAACGCAATTTTGCCGACAGGCGGCTGGTACTTCCGCTGGATATTCCCGTAGGGCAGGAGCGAACAATTTTTATCAGGCTAAAAACCGAATCCTCCATTCTGATGCCGCTGCGTATCAAACATCAGGATATATTTTACCAAACTAACAACATCGCAGAACTTGCTTACGGCATCTACTACGGCGTTATCATGGTGATGTTGCTGTATAACTTGTTCATCTTTGCCTCTCTGCGCGATGTAAATTACCTGTACTATTGCATCAGCATCGGCGGCGGGCTGATGTTTTTTGCTGCTACCAACGGCCATTTGCTTTACCTGTGGGGTGATTCGGTGTGGTGGGCTAATAAAGCTGTACCGTTTGCTATGGGAACGCTCACTTTTGGGTCTGCATTGTTTGCCCGTTCATTTTTGGAAGCCAAAAAGTATGCGCGCAGGGTAGGTGCCATGCTGATTTTCATCAAATATTCGGGTGTGCTGTTGCTCTTGATGGCATTTACTGTTCCTTATGGCGTAGTTGTTCGCGTAGGGGCAGCCTTGTTGGGGTTAAATGCCATTACCATTTTGCTGACGGGCATTCTTTGCTGGCGCAGCGGCTATCAGGCAGCGCGTTTTTTCGTGCTGGCATGGGCAAGTTACTTGGTGGGTGCGCTGCTGATTGTGTTCCGCAACTTCGGGTTGCTGCCCGATTCCTTTATCACAGGCCATTCGGTTGAAATCGGCAACGTGATGGAAGTGATATTGCTTTCGCTGGCACTCAGCGATAAGTACAGCCTGATGCGCCGTGAAAAAGCAGCTGCACAGGCAGAAGCGTTGCGCATACAAAAAGAGGCCAATGAAACACTGGAACAACGGGTGAAAGAACGCACGCAGGAGTTGGCAGAAGCCAATGAAGAGCTCAATAATACCATTGAGGAGTTAGACATTACCAATACGCGGCTCAATGAAATCAATGCGGAACTGGCGCATAAAAATGCCGACATTACGTCCAGTATCAACTACGCTAACCGCATCCAGCAGGCAATGCTGCCGCGAATAGAGCAAGTGAAAACGGCATTCAATGATTTCTTTGTGCTTTTCCGTCCCCGAGATATTGTCAGCGGCGATTTCTACTGGTTTTCGCGCATCAACGGGCGCTACTCTGCCATTGCAGCCGTGGACTGCACCGGGCACGGCGTTCCGGGGGCTTTTATGTCCATGATTGGCAATGAATTGTTGCATGAAATTATTGATACGCGCTGCGAACTGAGGCCTGATGTTATTTTGCAGCAGATGCACGTCGGCATCAAAAAGGTATTGCGGCAAGATGAAACATTTAATCAGGACGGGATGGATTTGGCACTGTGCGTAATTGACCATGAGGAGAAAGTGCTGCACTTCGGCGGCGCTAAAAACCCGCTGATTTATGTTGTCAACGGAGAGTTGCACCATATCCGCGGCAGTCGTTTCAGCATTGGCGGCAAAGAGTTGCGCATCGAGCGGCAGTACGAAACACATCAGGTATCATTTGCCGCAGGTGAAATATGTTGCTATATGTTTTCTGACGGTTATGCCGACCAGTTTGGTGGCGCAGAAGGTAAAAAATTCATGCTCAAAAGGCTTAAAAACCTGCTTTTTGATATTCACCATCTGCCAATGGATGAGCAGTTGCAAGCCCTGCAAAATGCCCTCACCGATTGGCAGCGCTATCGCTACCGTCAGGTGGACGATATTCTCGTGATGGGCTTTAAGATAGGATAACCGCTTGGCTCTGTCGCACAAGCACGCAGATTTTGGCAGATGACACAGATGACCGCTGATTGAGATGTTTTAGGAACAGAAAATTTGTATCATCTGCTTGGAACCCATACGCGAAAGAATAGAGCCCCATAAACTGCCTCACCTGGTTTTCCACATCCAGACAGGTAGGACGATGAATAGCCCCAGCAAGGATGTAAGCAGCCCACTGATGCCGCCTGTGGCAAAAGAGAACCAGAACACCTCTTTGTCGCCCTCGCTCAGGAAAGGTACGAGCCCCAATACGGTAGAGGCGATGCTCATCAGGATAGGCATTGCCTTTTGCATGATAGCTTTGATGATATTGCGGTTGTGGTTGCCGCTGTGGAATTGGTTGAAATCGTTGATGACAAAGATGCCTGCATTGACCACTAACCCACTGAGCAAAAGAAAGGCAGCATATCCCCCCTGGTCAAAATAAAAACCACCCCATGCAAAGGTCAGGAAGAGGCCGATGTAAGACAGCGGCGCACTCAGAAGAATCAGGAAGGGCTGTCGGAAACTTTCAAAAAGGATGCACGTTACTATAAAAATGCCGAGCAGTAGCAGTGCTAATAATCTGTAATCTCGTCCACTTTTTCCTAATCCGAAGTAGCCATCGTTACCTTCCACCTCAACGGTGTAGCCGAGTGGCATAACAGCCTTCATTTCTTTGATTACCTCGTCGAGATATTTGCTGCCGAAATGCTCACTGCCAAAGTATTCAAAGGCTATTCTTCGCAAATACTGCCTGTTTTCTTTATAGATGGCAGGTGAGGTTTGCTCAAAGCGGATTTCACCTACCTGCTTCATCAGCAAGCCGCTGCGCTGCAAGTCTATGGGGGTGTGTTGCGACTGATAGACAGAATATTGCTCAGACCTTTTTTCACGCAAGCGAACCGGGTATTGCTCTTCTTTGTGAAAAACAAACAGTGAAGTGGCGTTGCTTTTGCTGCGGGCTTCCAATCCTTCGCGTACCTCAAAGGATGAAATGCCCCTGTCTAAAAGTGCGTCGTTGTTCAGTTCAAATACAAACTGTTGGGCACGTTTATCGGTGTAGTTCATCAATTCGTTGCTATTGACCTCCTGAATACGCGGATGTTTGAGTAGCCGCTTGGCCATTTTTTCAGCCTGCTGTTCGAGTACGGGATAATTGTACCCTTGCATTTTGACTCTGAAACTGGCTATTTTGTCGTGTACACTATTGGAAAAACCATCGCCAATGCCCCATACATTCCAACCGACACCGCCCCAGTCAATTGAACGAGAGATAATATCGTTTTTGACTAACAGCGGTAAAGATGAGTTTTCGTAGGCAGGCTTGAAACTGATGCTAACACTTGCATAAGTGCCCGAATAGACCATGCTGACAAATTTTTCAATACCTTCTATCTTGCTCAGGTATTTTTCCAGCCGTATGATTGACTCATTCATTTGTTCAAGTGTGCTGCCAAAAGGCAACTCGGCACTTACAAACAATTGCTTGCGTTCCAGCGAACGAAAGCCCCAACCTTCATAAACATTGGTGTAAAACAGGCGGATACTGCCTCCCAAAGCGCGATTGACGTATGGTTTGGCATATTCCTGGTACCATTCGCTGCCAATACTCTCATTGTACCAGGCCCATCCCTCTATTTTTGGGGGCAACAAAAAAACAGGTGTGCCAAATGCCAGCACCAGCAAGCAATTGACCCACCCGCGCCGCATGGCCAGCAGCCTGATGAAGCGGTAATACCATTGCTGAAAGCGCACCATGCGCCGAACAGTAGCCATGCGGCGTTGTTCTTGTTTGCTGCTGCCTTTTTCACTAATCAGCAACTGATAAGCGGCAGGCGTATAGAAAAGTGCTACAAGCAAAGACACCGACAAATTAACGATGATAATGAGGGCAAAATCTATCAGGTTATTGCGCTGCTCTTCGGGCAACAGCCAGACAGGCAACAAAGCGGCAAGGGTAGTAAAAGTAGCCCCCAGAATGGCCAGAAATACGAACCTGTTGCCTTTACGGCGCAGGTGGTCTAACATTACGATGGCATTATCTACAATCATTCCAAAGGAGATGGTTAGCCCTGCCAGTGAATACAAGTGTATTTGGATACCCAGCACATAGACAAAAATGCAGGTAATGAGCAGGTTGATAAGCACTCCGGACATGAGTACGACCAAATAGCGGATATTGAAATATGCCAACAGTATAAATCCAATCAGAATCAGTACCGAAAGACCTGTACGGTAGTAAATTTTATTCAGTTCTTCGCTTATTTTTTCGGTATTGTCTTCTTCCAAGACCAATTGATAACCTTTGGGAAGTTCTTTTTCTATCTGCGCAATTTGCTCCCTTAGTGCAGTGGCAAGCACCAGCGTATTGGCTTTTTCGCGGGGAAACACACTCAAACGCACCGAATTAAGACCATTGATACGAAAATGGCTTTGGGCTTCCTGTTCGGCAATATATACTTTCGCAACGTCCTTCAAACGTACTTGTGGCAGCAAATAGAGTTGTTCAAATGCCTGTAAATCGTGCAGGTCGTTTTCGGTACGAATGAACAGCCGCTGCCCTGCATCGCCTTCGTACAAACCCAAATAACGTTCGTTACTGTGGTTTTGAATCAGTTCGACAACCCGTGCACGAGATAAATTATGTGCCAACAGTTTTTCCTGATCGTACTCCACCACAATCTCCAAGGGATTTACTCCGCTGATTTTGAC
This sequence comes from Rhodoflexus caldus, assembly GCF_021206925.1. Taxonomy (NCBI): domain Bacteria; kingdom Pseudomonadati; phylum Bacteroidota; class Cytophagia; order Cytophagales; family Thermoflexibacteraceae; genus Rhodoflexus; species Rhodoflexus caldus. The sequence goes on from NZ_JAJPRF010000023.1 coordinate 38,659, forward strand.
CTCTTGCACCTGCCGATGCAGCGAAAGCGGGCTCTTGATTTTCTGCTCAATGGTACGCCTAATGGCATCGGGCGAAAAGGGTGCGGCAACGGCATATACCAACAAAGGCACGGGACGATTGCCGGAGACATTTTCATAGATAACAGGAAAACTGCTATTAACAGGAAGCTGTGGATAAACCTGGCGAATCAGCGCCGCGACCTCCATTTTTTTGTAGGCCAAATCGGCGTGTTTGTTCAAATGCAGCGTAACATTGCCGCTATTGTAACGGGAAACCGAAGTTATTTTTTCAATATCCGATAATTGCGAAAAAACATTTTCAAGGCGTGCGGTTATCTGGTTTTCAACTACTTCGGGAGCAGCCTCAGGCAGTTCATAGCTTATTTGCAACACGTTGGACTGCTTCACAGGCTGCAAATTGACGGCAATACGCGGCAATAAGGCAAAGCCTGCAAAGCTGATGGCTACAAAAACTAATATGATTCTGAATGCGGACATCTAATGAATGAGCATGAATTAACGAAGCGCATCTTCCACCCCCTGCTCGGGCATCAGAAACTTATACATCAAAGGCACAAAGTACAAGGCAGTAACCGTCCCGATACTAAGCCCGCCAATGATGGCAAGGGCAAATGGTCGCTGCAAATCCGCACTCAGCCCGGAATCCAATAAGAAAGGCACTAATGCCAGCACATTGGTAAGAGAAGTCATCAGGATTGGCTTGAAAGTAAGCTCGCCTGCTTGGGCAATGGCCTGATCGAGAGGCATTTCTTTGCGCAGTCGGTTAATGGCATCTATTTTCAGGATAGAATCGTTGTCTATGATGCCCAACATAACGACCAGCCCCATAGCGGCCATAATGTTCATGCTTTCGCCGAAGAGCCAAAGCATCAGCAAACTGCCCGTGAAGCCCAAAGGCAAGGTGAAAACGACAATCAGCGGCATTTTGAAAGACTCAAACTCTATGGCAAGAATAAAGTACAGCAACCCAACAGAGATGCAAAGAATGAAAATCAATTTCAACAAGTTTTCCCGATTTTCAAGATGCTGGCCGCTGAAATCTACCTTCCACTGTTGTTTGCGTGCCAGATTTTCGGTGTAGTCTATCAAGGCTGTTGCCTGCGCAGGCTCATCTATGGCTACGCTATGGTAAATGCCTGCCTTGTCTGCCGTGAGGCTGCGGTAATCGGTCAGGAAGTTATAGTCTATAAATCGCAGCAGGGGATAGTTGCGCACGCTGTCCAAGCTCAAAAAAGCACTTGACATTTTTTGTTGGAAGGTAGGCGCTGATTCGTACAGTTGGATGGGGAGGATCTGCCCAAAGCGGCGAATTTCGGTAACAGGTCGGTCGCCAAGCATGTTTTGCACCTTAGCCACTACCTGCAAGGGATTCACCTGATAGCTGTTCATCAGGTCGTAGTTGGGAAGTAAGCGCACCTGCGTTTCTTGTAAAGTTCCTTCGCCCGGGCTGAGTCCTGCAAATTTTTGGTGCATTTTTTCAACTTCGGGCAGCAACTCAGCCGGAGGAATCGGGCGCAACCCGTTGCTGTTTCTCAGTTTGGCTTCCAAATAAACTTCCTGTGCACTAAACACAAAATCAAAGGTATTGGGCGCATCTTGTACCACCACACGCGCATTGGGATAATTGGTAAACAGCCAGCTTTGCAGTGCCGATACCAGCTTGTTTTTTTCGGACTCGGAGGCCGTCAGAAAATAAATTTCGGTATCCTGCAAAGTCGCGGGGCTTGTTTGCAGCAAAAACTGCCGTATGCCCACGTCGCTCTCGCTGATGATGCGTTGTTTGGCAAAATATTGTGTGATTTGGTTGGTGCGACGTGCATTTTCTGCAACATCTATTGCCTCGTTCCAATTAATCAAAAGGCTCAAATCGCGCCGCTCAATGGCAGGCAGACCCTCTACCCTGAGCAAAAGAGCAAGGCCCATCCCTGCAATACCCAGTACGAGCAAAAAAGGGAAGGCCACCTTGCGCCGCTTCCAGACAAAGTGAAAGCCTGCTTTATACAGCTTCAAACTTGCCGTAAAAAGTCGGTTGTCTTCTTTGGGCAGTGTATTTGAGTTGCGAAAAAGCAGCATATACAGCATGGGCAGCAGGAAAAAGGAAACCAGCAGCGAAGTAAGCAGAATAGCCCCTACTGCCACCGCCTGATCGTATGCCAATGCGCCCGAAATTCCCCCCAAGAAAACCAAAGGAATAAATACGGCTTGCGTAGTGAGTGCAGAACTGAGCAAGGGCGGCACCATCTCCGTTGTACCTTCTACACAACTGTCAAGCAGGTTTTTGCCTTGTAAACGCTTCTTGCCGATATGGTCAAAAATAATGATGGCATTGTCAATGGTCATGCCTAAGCCAAGCGCAAGCCCCGCAAGCGAAATGATATTGACAGAAATGCCAAAAACGCCAAATACCAGAAAGCTCATCAGGAAAGAAGTCGGCAGAATAACCCCAATCAGAAAGGGAATCCGATAGTTGCCGATGAATAAGAACAAGACCAGAAAGGCAAACAATCCACCGAAAATCAAGTCGTTGCGCAGGTTGCCGATGCTCACATCGAGCAGTATGGATTGGTCTTGGGTGATGTGAAAATCAACATCGGGATAATTCCGCTTCAAGTCGGCCACCGCCGCATGAAACTGCTTCATCAGTTCGGGCATTTGCGCCTTTGCCTGCTTGTGCAAGGTAATAACGATGGCTTCCTTGTCGTTGAAAAAATGGAAACCCTGTGGGCGTTGGATGCTGTCTTTCACTACTGCCACTTCTTTGACCCTCACCACCTGACCGCGAGGAGTATTGAAAGCGATGCGCTCTACCTGAGCCGCATTTTCCAAACGACTCACCAACTGCATAAAGTATCGGTACTGGCCATCCCGCACCGATACTGCGCCTATGTCCTGATTGTTCCGGCGAAGTGCCTCGGCAATTGTCTCTTCGTCTATTTGCAAGGCTTGCAGTTTTTCCTGCAAAGGCATCACAAATACCGCAGGGCGCTGCAAGCCATTGATGTCCACCAGCGAAACGCCCTCCAAACCTTCCAGACGTTTTTTGATGACAAACTCTGCAAGATTGCTGAGGGCAACCATACTGACATCGCCTTTCCCGACTATCTGCAAGCGTGCTACCGGAACATCTGATGTATTGATTCTGATGACCTGAGGGCGCGTCATGCCGCGTGGCATACGATTGGTAAGCTGATCTATCTTCTCGTTGACTTCTATATAGGCAATCTCCATATTCGTCCCATACTCGAAAACAAGTTCCGCCTGCCCTGATTCGCTGTTTGCCCGACTGTTTATCTCACGCAAGTTGCCCACGGTAAGCATTGCCTCGCGCATCGGACGAAATACCGACTGTTCTAACTCGGCAGGCGAAGTGTTGGGCATCTGTACTTTGATGACTATGCGCGGTACGTCTATGGCAGGCAGCAAAGAAACAGGCAAATACCAAAGCACAATACCACTCAATGCAAGTAGTACAGCGAAAGTCATTCCGACTGCAATGGGTCGCTGAAATAGAAATCTGAACACGATTAAAATGGTTGCGATTAGTTCTGCTTGACTTTGACCGGAGAGTTGTGGGCGAGTTGCAGGTTGTTATCTATGATTACCCGATCGCCTGATTTAAGCCCTTCTATGACTTCTACCAAATTTACATTTTCCAGCCCTGTACTTACATAGTTCCATTTGGCTTGTCCGTTTTCTTCGGTAAAAACAACTTTTTTGCCCGAACGCAAGACCACCGCCTCACGCGGAACGGCAAGGGTGCGGTGCTGCGGAACAAAAATGGTTGCGCGGGCATTCATCCCTACGTACAAGTTGCGGGGATTGAGAATTTGCAAGCGCACTTTGAGCATCCCGTTGCCCGCCACACGCGGGTTGATGTCGCTTACAAATGCTTCGTAGTACTCACCCGGGCGACCAATCGCATACAAACGTGCGCGTTGTCCTTTCTGTAACAAAGGTAACTCCGACTCCAATACATCAAGGACTAATTCCAACCTATCGGGTGCATACACCGCACAGGCAGCTTGTGTTGCACCGATAAAATTGCCGCTCCTGAGCTGCATATCTGCAATGATGCCTGCTATGGGGCTTTGCAGCTTGCAAAATTCGAGATTGAGTTTGGCTTGTTCTACCTCCAGCATGGCAGTGTACAAACCGCTTCGGTATTTGATGCGCTCGTGCAGTTCGGGGTCAATACCGACATCAGGTTTCAGGTGATTGCCACCAAACTCTACCAACTCTCTGATATATGCTTCACGGGCAATTGCATACTGGTTTTCCGCTTTACGCAGGTTTAGCAACTGCTCTACGTTGTCCAACTCGGCGATGGTTTCGCCGGGGCGCACGCTTTGTCCGTTTTGTAAATAGATTTTGCTGATAAAGCCCGGCTGCCTGAAACGCAATTCTGCTAAGTTGGCAGACTCTATTTTCCCTGCTGCCTCTATCTGATAATCAAATACTTGCATTTCAAGCGGTAAAATACGCACCTCGGTCAACTCCGCCTCGTCATTCATAGGTTTGGGCTGCATACCCGTCTCCTGCGCCGCATCACTCGTTTTGCTGCACGCAGAAAAAAGCCCAATAAGTCCGGCACTGAGGATGAGAGAGAGAATTTGTAGGTAATACTTTGACTTCATATAGCAATATAACTACATTGGTAAACAATTTTCACTTCCGCTTGATTTTAAATATTGAAAAATAGAGCATGTTCTCATCTTTCATTAGTTCATCATTGATATTAGGAATGCTAACCCAACCATCGGGCAGATTGGTAAACATAAAACCCATATTGGTTTGGTCTATGATTTCTTTTCCTACTCTCTACTCATCAAATAAGCCTTCAGAAACGCGGATTTTTAGCAAATAATGCAGATTTGCGCTGATTTTTTAGTCTGATATATTGTAAAAGTGAAATAACATTTCTCAAAGAAATAGACTTTTTGGAAGCTAAGAAACTGAAAATCAATTGATTGAAAATTTCAACTTGTAATTATGTAAGCCTGCGGTTAATTGGAAATTTTCTAATATCTGCTCTTTTTGCTTCACTCTGCTTCTAATCTGATTCACCAAAAAAT